>DASXMC010000719.1:0-2810 GCA_036495885.1 Allostellaceae bacterium
GGCCACAGCTCAATCACGTTTGCGATCACGAGGTAGTCGTCGTTTCTCGGACTTCGCCCGCACGAGCTCTCCGTGACGTCGCGGCGTTCCGGGGTCTATGTACTCGGTCCGTGGTTGAACACTCAACGAGAGCCTCTGCTATGGCGAGTAGCAGCATTCGATTCTGTTGATTCAACACACCGTAAGCATGGATCAATATATTTTGAATATCTCTATTGCCCGTATTTGCGATGTCTCTCGATATAACGTGCCCTTCTAAGAAAAATGACAGCGGCATGTTCAGCGCCGCGGCCAATTGAACGAGCCTTGAAAGCGACGGAACGTCCACCGCTTTTTCATATTTCAAAATCTGCTGTGCAGATGTGCCGATTAGCTTGCCAAGTTCCTTTTGCGAAAGGTTGTTATTGCGGCGCGCAGCTTGGAGCCGTTCGCCAACACGTTGGCCAAGAAGAAGGTCCTTCTGCATCGGCATGCTCACACCCTTTAACCCAAGGGCGCGGACATGGCAATGTAACAACGGCCTGACTACGAAAGCAGCGATTCCCGCGGTCCAATGGGCGGCTCCGTCTTTGTAGCGGCGGCAAGTGGATAGTCACGATTTGGGATCGCCATCGCGGCTGATGCCGATGACGGCGCTGGGCCCGAGCCCAAAACCACACCGGCTCTCGCGGCCGAGCGTGAGGCGGCGAATCGCTTTCGACGCCACAGTACGCACCGTTGAAAGTGATTAACCCGCGGGAGCCCGTCGGGCCAATGGAAACCGTGCGGCTAGGCTATGAGAAACTTGGACAACATCATCGCCGGGTTGGGAAGACCGCCGATGTTGATCACGAAACCCTCAGAGAGTTGGCCGAGGCCGATCCTATTGCGGACGGGCAGAGGCCGAGGGTCGGGGTGTCCCAAGCCGACAAAGCGAAAACTCGTTCTCGCTCATGCCGTTTGCGGTCGCCGTTCCGGGGAACTTAGGATCATTGGATGCGCTGAGCCGCCGCGCTAGTACCTCTGCACAGAAGAAGTGACGGGTTGATCGTGACTGGCACGGAGGGGCGGTAGCGCTCTGGGATCGACCAGCACCTCGATGCTTCGGGCCGTGCCGGGGCGGCGTCGGATCAACCCATTGCGCTCCAGCGTGAGCACCATCTGGTGGACTGACGGCGGCGTCACCTGGAAGAATCGTTGCAGATCGGCTTCGGCCGGCGGTCGGCCGATCACCAGCGTGTAGGCGTGGATGAAAGCTAAATACTGCCCCTGCTTGGGCGTGAAGCCCGGTGCGGAAGCGGGGAGACATCCCTCGGGCATGTGATTCATCTGTTGAGCCCTCAACCGCCGGGGGCGTCGATGAATGTATGTTACCGGGTCGAACTGAGCCAAGCCGAGCGCGACCAACTCACCGCGTTGCTGAGCAGCGGCGTGCACGCCGCGCGTAAGCTCAAACGAGCGCAGATCCTACTGGCTGCCGACGCCGGCGTTGGTGATGAAGACATTGCCGCCAGCATTACCGTCGGCGGATCGACGGTGTATCGGACTAAACGCCGGTTCGTCGAAGGCAATCTGGAAGCCGCGCTCAGCGAAGAACCTCGCCCCGGCGCGGCGCGCAAGCTCACCGGCAAAGAGGAGGCGCTCCTGGTGGCGACCGCTTGCTCCAACCCGCCCGAGGGCCGCGCACGCTGGACGCTAGAGTTGTTGGCCGGTGCAATGGTCAAGCTGACAGAACATGCGGACCTGTCACGTGAGACCGTGCGTCGGCGCTTGGCCGAGAACCACCTCAAACCGTGGCGCAAGGAGATGTGGTGCATTCCGCAGATCGACGGCACCTACGTCGCGCGCATGGAGGATGTGCTCGACCTCTATGCCGAAACCCCTGATTTGATGCGGCCGGTGGTGTGCTTCGATGAAAGCCCGACCCAGCTGATCGGCGAGGTGCGCCAGCCGATCTCGGCTATGTCAGGTCAACTGGAGCGCTATGACTGCGAGTACCGGCGCAACGGCACGGTCAATCTATTCGTCTTCCTCGACGCGCACCGCCCCTGGCGCAAAGTCAAGGTCACCGAGCATCGGACGGGACGCGACTTCGCCCACTGCATGCGCGAGCTTGCCGATATCCATTATCCGCAAGCCGAACAGATCCGGGTCGTGCTCGATAACCTCTCGACCCATTCCGCCGGCGCACTCTACGAGACCTTCCCGGCGCCGGAAGCCCGACGCTTGCTGCGCCGGCTGGAGTTCCATTACGTCCCCAAACATGCCAGCTGGCTTAACATGGTCGAGATCGAGATCGGCGTGCTGCGCGGCCAGTGTCTCGACCGCCGCATCGGCGAGCGTCAGCGGCTCGTGAGCGAAATCGCCGCCTGGGAGGACCAGCGCAATGCCTCGGGGGCACGCGTCAGATGGATGTTCACCACTGAACGCGCCCGCGCCAAACTCGCGCGTGCTTATCCCGACCCGGACAAAGAGTCATAATCCCTGTGCAGAGGTACTAGCCCTTTCGAGGTCGCGATCTCCAGGCTACCAACTGCCGAGGCCCCATCAGTTGCCCCAACCGCTGTCTAACGGCCGGCATATGGTGAGCATCAATAGGATGACACCGATGGTGGCGTGATGATCGCCCCGACATTGACGTCTTCCCGATTTTCTCCTTCGGCGTGAGAACGCGAGTTTTCCGGCTTTGTAAGACCCTAAGGGAGGAGCGGAGCCGTGAAGAAGAGCAGGTTTACCGGGGAGCAAATTGTCTTTGCCCTGAAGCAGGGCGGAGACCGGGACGCCGGTGGCGGAGGTCATCGGCGGATGGGGATTTCGGAGAAGACGCCTGA
>DASXMC010000720.1:0-5998 GCA_036495885.1 Allostellaceae bacterium
GCCCAGCCGCCAGCCCAATCATTGGCGCCGACGATCACGCTCGAAACCCCGTCATTGACATGGTCGTTGACCGGCTCGACCCACAACATGCCCACATTCCAGCGCCCGGGAAACTCGTGCAGGAGATAAAAGGATTTGGTCAGGACGTGGTCGGGCGGGATCGGCACCAGAGGCGGCATGTTGATCCCTCGCGTCAGCCGGGCCAGCCGTTCGGCGGCGATCGCGGCGCCACCGAACGGTCCTGGGGACTGATCGTCGCCGTCGCGGGTGTCGAACAGGATCGTGCCGCCGGTGTCGAGATAACGGTTGATGCGCTCGATCGCCCGCGGCGACGGCGGCGGCTGGTCGGCGGTCACCGGCCAGTAGAGCAGCGGAAAGAAGATCAGCTCGTCGGTTTCGATATCGACCGCGAGCGGGTCTCCAGTCTCCACCGCGGTGCGCCGGTTGAGTGCGTCGCCAAGACCGAGCAGCCCGGCGCGGCTCACATTGTCGACCTCGTCGTTGCCGGTTCTGACATAAGCGAGCTTCAGCTCCGAGGTGGCTCGGATGACGAATGCATCGTCGGCGCGCGCCGACGGTGAAATGGCGAGAACCGCAAAGACAAGTGCCGTGGCAGCCGTAAGCCGACGCCGCCACAACAGCCCGCGCAGCGCGTAGGCGATCAGCAGATCGGTGAGCGACAGAAACAGTGCGGCACCCAGCACCGGAGCGCGCAGATCGACCTCGTTCCCGCGCCCGAATGTTTTAAGTTTCGCGTCGGAGGGCAACCCGGCGATCGGCTTCAGCGCGGGCAGACCGGTCGAAAGATTGAGTGCCCGGCGCGAATCCGGAGTTCCGTAGAAACCGGGCGGATGCTCCGGCGACACGGTCAGGTGCGCCAGGTTCTTGCCGGCTAGCGGCCGTGCGGTCGGGGGCGCGCGCTGCAATTGGCCGAACCCGTCGAGGGTTTCGATCGGGGCTAGGTTCGCCTCGCTAGCGGCGGCAACACCTTGGCTCATCGCCACGATGCGCCGCAGCATCTCGACAAAAAGACCGGACAGGGAGAGGTTGGACCAGTCGGCATTGGCCGTCGTGTGCACCAGCACGATCCAGCCCTGCCCCCGCTTTTCGGCGGTCACCAGCGGAGTGCCGTCGGCGAGCCGGGCCCAGGATTTGGCGTCAAGATCGACGTCGGGCTCGGCCAGCACCTGGCGCGAGACGGTGACATCGGTCGGGATCGCGAGCCCGGCAAACGGGCTATCGGGCGCGAACGGCGCCAGTTTCGCGGGCTGCTCCCATGACATCGCCCCGCCGATCGTGCGCCCGCCGCGACGCAGCCGCACCGGCATCAGAGGGTCGTCGTCTGCGGCCAGCCGCGGGCCGGCAAAGCGCAGCAGCAATCCGCCGGCCTTGACCCATTTTTCGATCGCCGCGGCCTCGTCCGGCGAATCCGGGCTGGTATCCGCCATGACCAGCACCGCCAGCCGGCGTTTTAGGAGATCGCTCGCGGGACCGCGTTGGATCTCGCTAAACGGCTCCAGCGCACGTTCGAGATAATAGTTCTCGCTGAGCAGCGGCTGCCCGGCGGCATTGACCGGGGCGGCGATGCCGACCGGGCGGCGGCGCCAGCGTTCATCGACCAGCACCACCGTGCCGGCGGATTGGCCGCTTTCGATCTCGATCTGGGTGGCCTCGTTTCTGAGCTCGTTCGGCATCGCCAATTTGGCTGCGGCAGAGCTCGCTCGCGGCGCGATCGTCACCGCCTGCTGCGCCAGAAATCGGCCGTCGCCGCCGCTCGCCCGCACCTCGAACCGGCGCGGTTCGGCAGTCGGCAATGAGTGCAGTTCGACCACGAGATCCTTGGCCTCGCGATCGCCGGGTGCCAGCAGGACCGGCGACCGGGTCGGACCGGCGCTCAAATATTGCAGGGTGCCGCGCGCGTCGAGATAATCGGCGAGTGCTGAGGCGCCGCCGCCATCGTCGAGCCCGTCGCTGAGCCAGATTGCGGCATTCGCATCGGGAAGCGACAGTTTCTCCAAGCGCGCCAACGCCGCCCGGCGATCGACCGGCCAGGGTTTGGGCTGCAACGCGTCGATCGCGGCGCGCGCATCGACGGCGCGGACCGGCGCCAGCATCGGTGGTGCAGTGTCGCCGCCCGTGGGCGCCGTGGTCAGCAGCACGAGCTGGCGGTTCTCGCGCTCGGCTTCAGCCAACACGTCGCCGAGTGCAGCCTGACGCCGCGCCCAGTCGCTTGCCGCGGCCCAGCCGTCATCGACGACCAAGGTCAAAGGGCCGGTGCCCGGCAACGCCAACTGCGGGTTGAGCAACGGATGGGCGGCGCCGAGGATCACCAGGGCGGCGATCGCCATGCGCAGCAGGATCAGCCACAGCGGAGTGCGCGCCGGGGTCACCTCGTGCGGGACCAGACCCGACAGCAGGCGGATTGCCGGAAACGGAATGCGGCGCGGCACCGGCGGCGTTACCCGCAACAGCCACCAGACAATCGGCAATCCCGCCAAGGCAACCAAGAGCCACGGCGAGGCGAAAGCGAGCGAGCCCAACGCCAGCATCGGTCAGGTCTACAACAATGCCGGTTTCTCCCTCTCCGCCCGCTTGCGGGGGGAGAGGGCTGGGGTGAGGTGGGCGTTGGTTCCGTGGCGCAGCATCGCCCACCTCACCCTCCCCGTCGCCAGGGCGACGGGTCCCCTCCCTCTCCCCCCAAAGAGCGGAGAGGGCCATTTGCGGACGTGCGGTCGTTTGACCATCTTCAGCCTCGCCGGTCCCCGGACAGGGCGACATAGAGTGCCAGCAATGCCAAGCCAGGCGGGCGATCGGTGCGATGCGACCCGAAGGTCCAGCCGAGCCGGCTGGCAATCGCGGCGAGACCGGCGCTATGCTCGCGGAACCGGCGCCCATAACCGTCACGAACACCCTCGACGCGACTGATCACGATTTCTTCGCGCTCCTCGACGCCGGCAAAGCGCACGCGGCCGTCAAAGGGCAAATCCTCCTCGGCCGGGTCGATAATCTGCAGTAGGTGGCCCTTGAGCCCCCTCGCCGCAAAGCGGGCGAGGGTCGCGTTGACGCTGTCGAGCGGCGCCAGAAAATCGCCGATCAGCACCACCAGGGCGGATCGCGGCAATGGCTCGAATGACGGCAGGCTGTCCGCCTCGGCCTCGTCATGCGTCAGCATCTCGATGATGCGCGACACCGCGATCCGGCCGCTCATCGGCGGCACCCCGCTGCCGATCAGGGTCAAGCGCTCGCCGCCGCGCACCAAGAGGCTGGCGAGTGCGGCGAGCAGCAGCTCCGCCCGGTCGCGCTTGGCCGGCCAGTCGCCGCCGGCGACATACTCGGCCGAGGTATAGCTCATCGACGCCGAGGCGTCGCGCCACAGCCACACGCTCTGGGCCGCTTCCCATTCGGTTTCGCGGATGTAGTAGCGCTGCGACTTGGCGCTCTCGCGCCAATCGATCCGATTGGCCGCGTCGCCCGGCTCGTATTGGCGGAATTGCCAAAAGGTTTCGCCCTGGCCGACCCGGCGACGACCGTGTACGCCTTGCGCCACGGTCGCTGCGACCCGTTCCGCCGCCACCAGCAACGGTGGCAGCGCTGCGGCCATCTGTTCGGCGGCGCTGCGCAACCCAGCGGACGGCGCACCGCGCCGCGGCAGCAGTGCTGCAAGCGAACGCATCCCCGGAGCGTTCAACGGAACGGCGCCGCGATTTCGTCGATGACGCGGGCCACCGTCACCCCCTCGCCGCGACCGGCAAAACTGACTGCCATGCGATGCCGCAGCACCGGTGCGGCCAACGCCAGAACATCGTCGATCGACGGGCTGTAGCGGCCGTCGATCAGCGCCCGCGCCCGGCAGGCCAGCATCAGCGCTTGGCTGGCGCGCGGTCCCGGCCCCCACGATACGAAGCGGGTGATGCCGTTGCCCGCCGCATCGGGACGGCCCGACCGCACCAGGCCGAGGATTGCGTCGACGACGCTTTCACCAACCGGGATGCGCCGCACCAGGCGTTGCGCCGCGATCAATTCGGCGCAGGTCATCGCCGGTCGCGGTCGATCCTGGGCGACCCCGGTGGTGGCGATAAGCATTTCGCGCTCGGCATCGCGGTCGGGGTAGTCGACGTCGATCTGCATCAGAAAGCGGTCGAGCTGGGCCTCGGGCAACGGGTAGGTGCCTTCCTGCTCGAGTGGGTTCTGCGTTGCCAATACGTGAAACGGCTGCGGCAAAGGGTGATACTGACCGGCGATCGAGACCCGCCCCTCCTGCATCGCCTGCAGCAGCGCCGATTGGGTGCGCGGGCTGGCGCGATTGATCTCGTCAGCCATCAACAACTGGCAGAATACCGGTCCCGGAATAAAGCGAAACGAGCGCCGACCGCTCTCGCTTTCCTCCAAAACCTCGGAGCCGAGAATGTCGGCCGGCATCAGATCGGGCGTGCATTGGATGCGTTTCTCGTCAAGCCCGAGGATCGTCCCCAGGGTTTCGACGAGCCGGGTCTTGGCCAGTCCCGGAACTCCGATCAACAGCGCATGGCCGCCGCATAAGAGGGTGATCAGCGCTTGCTCGATGACATCGCGCTGACCAAAGATGATTTCGCCGATGCGGGCCCGAACAAGGCTGAGGCTGCGGCCGAGAGCATCGACCTCGGCAACGAGATCGGCGGATGCGGGGTTGACGGGTGAAGTGGCAGACAACAGCTGACGATCCTCTCTCAAGCGTTTCGCCGGATGCAAGCCTGATGCAAAACCCCGGCCACGGCAATTCTTCGTCGATCGGCCCAGCGGCGCCGCCTCGGCCTGCGATCGATTGTGGCGATCTCGATATCGGGATCGCCCGTGACGGTACTTGGTCTTATTGCGGCTCTCCCATCACCCGGCTGCCGCTCGTCAAGCTCTTCGCCTCCGTCCTGCGGCGCGAGGCCGACGGTTCATATTGGCTCGTCACCCCCGCGGAGCGCGGCCGCATCGCGGTCGACGACGCTCCGTTTGTTGCCGTCGAACTGACGGCAGAGGGCCAAGGCCGCGACCAGCAACTGATCTTTCGGACCAATCTGGACGATATTGTGACCGCTGGTCCAGATCATCCGCTGCGCGTCGAGACCGCGGCCTCGGGCGAACCCGCACCCTATATCCTGGTGCGCCGCGGCTTGGAAGCGCGGCTGTTGCGAGCAGTTTTCTACGAGTTGGTGGAATGCGCCGATGGGTATCAGATCGCAGGGGAGATGCAATTTGGAGTCTGGAGCAACGGCGCCTTTTTCGCACTGGGCGATCCCGGCCCCGACTGGCCGTGACGCCGATCTCACGGCCGAGCCGGGGTCGGGCGACGAACCGGCAGGGCGCGCCGCTGATGGCGGGTGAGGCAAGCGCGCCGCCGACGCCAACCCGCGCCTGGGTGACGGCGCGGTTTGCGCGGCAGAAAGCGCCCGGAAGACGCGGCTTTGGCGGCGCGGCCGACGCCGCCGAGGCGGCAGCGTTGCGCCAGGCGACCCGCGGCGACCATGACTTGAACCCGGGCATGACCCCGCCCAGCACGGCGCTACGCCCAGCGGCGGTGCTGGTGCCGCTCGTCGATCGCGCCGAAGGCATGTCGGTACTGCTGACCCAGCGTACCGCACATCTGAGCGCTCACGCCGGCCAGATCTCGTTTCCCGGCGGCCGGATCGAGCCCGAGGACCCCGACGCGGTCGCAGCGGCTCTGCGCGAGACCGAGGAAGAGATCGGTCTGCCGCGCGAACACGTCACCTTGATCGGCCGGCTGGATACTTATGTGACTGGGACCGGGTTCGAGATCACGCCGGTGGTCGGCATTGTCGACGCCCCGTTTGCTCTGACAATCGACCCGTTCGAGGTTGCGGAGGTCTTTGAAGTCCCGCTGTCCTTTGTACTCGATCCGGGCAATCATCGCCGCACCGAGCGGGAATTCGAAGAGCGGCGGCGGGTGTTTTTCGTGCTCCCCTACCAGAACCGCAACATCTGGGGTGCGACGGCCGGGATGCTGGTGAAC
>DASXMC010000721.1:0-1890 GCA_036495885.1 Allostellaceae bacterium
CGGTTCATGAACTGGCCATACGCAATCCTGACCGATTCCGGCGGGTTTCAGGTTATGTCCTTGGCCAAGTTACGAAAGATCGGCGAGACGGGCGTCACCTTCCGCTCGCATCTCGACGGCAGCACCCATCTGTTGACGCCGGAGCGTTCGATCGAAATCCAGCGCCTGCTGGACGCCGACATCACGATGGCGCTCGACGAATGCACGCCCTACCCGGCGCCGGTGCCGGCGGTCGAGGTCTCGATGGAATTGTCGTTGCGCTGGGCGGAGCGCTCGCGAGGCACCTTTGTCGAGCGCGCCGGGCACGGCATCTTCGGCATCGTCCAAGGCGGTGTTCATCCCGATCTCAGGCTGCGCTCGGCCTCGCGGCTGATCGATATCGGCTTTGACGGCTACGCGGTCGGCGGGCTCGCGATCGGCGAGGGCCAGCAAGTGACATTTGCGGTGCTCGATGCGACGGTCCCGGCATTGCCGGAAGACCGGCCGCGCTATCTGATGGGGGTCGGCAAGCCCGCCGATCTCGTCGGTGCGGTCATGCGCGGCATCGATATGTTCGATTGCGTGGTGCCGACGCGTTCGGGGCGCACCGCGCAGGCTTTCACCCGATCGGGCGTTCTCAATCTGCGCAACGCCCGCCACGCCGGCGACCCGTCACCGCTCGACCCCGAATGCGGCTGCCCGGCTTGCGCCGGCTACAGCCGCGCTTATCTGCACCATCTGTGCAAGAGCGGCGAGATTTTGGCGGCGATGCTGCTGACCGCGCACAATCTGCAGTATTATGCCGACCTCATGGCCGGGATGCGCCACGCGATCGCGAAGGGGGCGCTCGCCGATTTTGCCGCCGCCTTTGAGGCGCAGGCGCAATCCCCGCCCGAGTTCACCCATGACTGAAACACCGGCTCTGACGCTACTTGGCCGCCCGACGCCCTTGCCGCAATCGCCCGACGAGGCGGTGCTCGAAACCGTGACGAACTCTCATCCGGGCCTCCTTTACCTCGTCCGGTTTACCTGCCCCGAATTCACCGCATTGTGCCCGGTGACCGGCCAGCCCGATTTCGCCCATTTTGTCATCGATTACGCACCCGAAGCGGCGATCGTCGAGAGCAAGTCTTTGAAGCTTTATCTCGGCTCGTTCCGCAATCATCAGGCGTTTCACGAGGATTGCACCTTGGTGATCGCGCGCCGGCTCGTCGATGCGGTCGAGCCGCGCTGGCTGCGGATTGCCGGCTATTGGTATCCGCGCGGCGGGATCCCGATCGACGTCTTCTATCAGACCGCCGAGCCGCCCGCCGGGCTGTGGCTGCCCGACCCCGGGGTGGCCCCCTATCGCGGCCGCGGCTAAGGTTCCTCGCGCCAATGAAAGTCGCGGCCGCCATTGACTCACCGTCACCCTCGCGAAAGCGGGGGTCCAGGGCCAGTGCCGCGATTTCGGGGCCCCTGGATTTTCGCTTTCGCGGGAATGACGAACCTGAGCGAAGCCTGAGATTTGGAAGGAATGACGGGGAACGGGGTGAGGGGCAACGGATACGCGAGGCGATCCGCGACCAGGCTTTGGCGATGGGCTTCGACGCGGTCGGGTTTGCCGCGGCCGGGCTCGACGATGCCGCCCGCAGCCATCTCAGCGAATTTCTCGCCCGCGGCTATCACGGCGATATGGGCTGGCTCGCCGGCAACGCCGACCGGCGCAGCGACCCGCGCGCCTTGTGGCCACAAGCCCGTAGCGTCGTCGTGCTCGGCGTCAATTACGCACCCGAGGACGATCCGTTGGCGCTCGCCGATCAACCCGAGGCCGGGATCGTGTCGGTCTATGCCCGCGGCCGCGATTACCATGACACGCTGAAGCGGCGGCTGAAGGCGCTGGCGCGGTGGATCGACGGGCAATGGCCGGGA
>DASXMC010000722.1:0-1607 GCA_036495885.1 Allostellaceae bacterium
CTCGACGTCGTGCTGCCGCGGCAGGAGCGGCTGCATCTCGCCGGCTTCTCGTTTGGCGGCGTCCTTGGCGGGCATGTCGCGGCCCAGCTCGGCGAGCGGGTGCGCGCCTTTACCGTCGTCGGCTCGAACGGGCTCGGCCTCGTCCGCCAGCCGACCGATTTGAAGCGCGTTCCGCCCGGCGCCCAGGCCGAGGAGGCGCTCGCCACCCACCGCCACAATCTCGCCGTCCTGATGATCGCCGATCCCACAAAAATCGACGAGCTCGCGGTCTACGTACAATCCGAGAACGCGCCGCGCGGCCGGGTCAGAAGCCGCCGCTTCTCGCGCGCCGACACGCTGGTGCGGGCGCTGCCGCTCGTCACCGCGCGGCTCGACGGCATCTGGGGCGAGCGTGACGCCACCGCCTATCCGCATCTCGACGAGCGCGCCGCCACCTTGCGCTCGTTCCAACCCGAAGCCCGCTTTGAGGTCATCGCGGGTGCGGGCCACTGGGTGCAATACGAGGCCGCCGAAGAGTTCAATCCGCTTCTCGCCGAGATCGTGCGATCCCGGATGTAGTCGGGAGGTGTGCGGAGAGGCTCGCGGACCGGACCGCACAGCAAATTTCGTGCGACGACATGGGCCTACTTCGGATGACGGTAAGCGTACCATTTGATCTTCATCCGATTTGACGCCGGAGACCGCGGCCCCGGGAAGTGTTCGCGGGAGTGCTAGTTTTTTGGTATGAACCACTCCTTGGAACGAATGGCTCAGGCGATGATCGTCAATCTGAACAAATACCGCAAACAGCGGGAGCGCGCCGAGGCCGAACAGCGGGCCGCCGAAAACCGGGTGCGCTTCGGGCGCAGCAAGGCGGCCCGCATCGCCGAGGAGGGCGACCGCAGACAGTCCGAAAAATCCCTCGACGACAAGCGCCTCGACTGAGCGCATACAGCCTCGCCGGGCCGCCGTTTGCAGACGAGAAGGCGCCAAAACGGCTCGTCCTCGCGCCGGGTCGGCTCTAGCCCGTCGTGCCGGGCATCCACAAAGCCATGTGAATGCGCGACCGATGTCAAATGGGAGAAGGCCAAGTGCGACCCCTTCTTGCGGCTGCCGCCTGCTGCGGTTAGGCTCAAGCGGCAGGGACCCAGCTCGATAGCAGCTGAAACGGGCGCTGAGCCGGACCCTGTCCGTATTGCGGGTGCGACGCCGCTTGGAAGCGCCGCAAACAAAGGAGCCGGGAATGGCCAAATTGCGCCACATTGCCATCGCCGCCAAAGACCCCGATGCGATGGCCGATTTTTACGTCAAGGCTTTCGATTTCAAGATCGTTCGTTCGAGTGACGGACCGCTCGCCTATGGACATCATCTGAGCGACGGCACGATCGACCTGGCGATCTCGCGCTTCAAGACCGATCAGCTCGGCCGCGGGCTCGACTATACCGGCCTGCATCATTTCGGGGTGCTGGTCGAAGACGTCGAGAAGGCCGGCATGAAACTCGAAAGCCTCGGCGGCAGGCACTACATGGACCAGGCCGAGGCAGATCGGGTGGGCGGCTTCGAGGTCAAGTTCTATGGTCCCGAAGGGATCCTGTTTGACGTTGCCGAGCACCCCTGGACCGGGACCG
>DASXMC010000723.1:0-3142 GCA_036495885.1 Allostellaceae bacterium
ATCCGGGGTCAACGGCGCATCGGATGCCCCGAAATCAACTCCCTTGTCTTCTATGTCTTTGATTCCACCGGCGGAGCCGATCGTCAGATAGCTTACGGTGATCCCCGATGCAGCTTTGTAGGCATCGGCCCATCTCGCAAGGATGGGATCGACGAAGGTCGATCCTGCGCCAGCGATTTCGGCGGCTGCGACCGGCGCTGCGGACGCAAACGTCAGTAGCGCCAGTGCCAAAGGTAAGGTCTAAGATATTTTGAGGCGCGCGGGATATTTCCATACATCCGGAATAGTGGGTTAATAGGCCCTTACCCATGACAGTTTGATGACAATTACCCCCAGTCCCCGGAAGCAGATGATGACGGCCCCAGTTCGATATTTGTAAAAATGTCCTTGACACGAACGCGTAAATGCTTATTTCGATCGTCGTCGAAGGTTTGGAATACGACGAGCAATGGATCAAAAGCGCGCGATTGCCGCGCTTGGCGCGCTGGCCCAGGAGACCCGCCTCGAACTTTTCCGGCTGCTCGTGACCTGCGGGCCGCAGGGATTGCCGGCGGGCGTCATCGCCGAGCGTCTCGGGGTGCAACCCTCCTCATTGTCATTCCATTTGGCACAGCTGACCCATGCCGGGCTGATCACACAGCGCCGCCTGAGCCGACAACTCATCTACTCGGCCGAATACGGCACGATGAACGAGCTGCTTGCCTACCTCACCGAAAATTGCTGCGGCCGCGACGAGCCTTGCGTGCCCGCCTGCGATGCCGCCGACGCTTTTGCATCAGGGGAGACCGATGAAGCATCTCGACGTACACGTGTCGGTTAACGATCAGATCGGCGCGCGAGGCGATCTCCTGCGCGCCAGTCTGTTGCGAACCTGAGGCAACCCTCTAGTCGGAACCGCCGCCCACCACTGCGGTGCGCTGGGCGCCCTAAACAATCGATTTTAACGCGGATCATGGGGAAGACGATGGATAGTGATCAAATCAAGGAGATGGTAAGGACCCGCTACGGCAGCATCGCGGCGGCCCCCGGCGCCGCTGATTGTTGCGGACCCGCCAGTTCCTGCTGTGGGGACTCAGCTCCTGGTACTCCGGCTGACAAGTCACGCCAGATAGGATATTCCGAGGCGGAACTCGCTTCGGTCCCAGACGGCGCCAATCTCGGGCTCGGCTGCGGCAACCCCCAGGCGATCGCTGCGCTACGCCCCGGCGAGGTGGTGATAGATCTTGGCAGCGGAGCCGGCTTCGATTGCTTTCTTGCCGCGCAGCAGGTCGGCGCGACCGGCCGGGTCATCGGCGTCGACATGACCCACGAGATGCTAAAGAAAGCGCGGGAGAACGCGGCCAGGATCGGCGCGGCGAATGTAGAGTTTCGCTTGGGCGAACTCGAGCATCTTCCGGTCGCCGACGATACCGCCGACGCCATCCTTTCCAATTGCGTGATCAACCTGGTCCCGGACAAGGAACAGGTGTTCCGCGAGGCTTTCCGCGTGCTGAAGCTGGGTGGTCGTCTCGCTATCTCCGATGTCGTCAACACTACGCCGCTGACGGCGGAACTCCAGACCGATACTGCGCTATTGTGCGGCTGCGTCGCTGGCGCCGAGCCGGTCGAGCGGATCGAGATGTGGCTGACGCAAGCCGGTTTCGTCGATGTGCGGATTACGCCAAAGCCGGAAAGTCGAGAACTCATCGAAACCTGGGCGCCCGGTCGCGGCATCGAGAACTTCGTTGTTTCCGCCACCCTCGAAGGCCGCAAGCCGACGAAAGCCCGATCGAAGGACTAGCCTCGGATGAGTTCTGTTTCTGATGCCGCCCAGCGGGCGGCGCCGCCCGCGCTCGGCACCTTTGAGCGCTATCTGACCGTCTGGGTGGCGCTCTGCATCGTCACCGGCATCGTGCTTGGCCGGTTGTTGCCGGGGCCGTTCCACGCGCTCGGCCGCATGACCATAGCCGAGGTCAACATCCCCGTCGCGGTGCTGATCTGGCTGATGATCGTGCCGATGCTGATCAAAGTTGATTTTGGCGCCTTGCATCGCGTCGCCGAGCAGTGGCGCGGCATTGCGGTGACCGTCGGCATCAATTGGCTGGTCAAGCCCTTCAGCATGGCCTTGCTCGGCTGGCTGTTTATCGGCTGGCTCTTCCGCCCGTGGCTGCCTGCGGATCAGATCGACGGTTACATCGCCGGTCTCATCATCCTAGCGGCCGCGCCGTGCACAGCGATGGTGTTCGTGTGGTCGAACCTGACCGACGGCGAGCCGAATTTCACGCTTACTCAGGTGGCGCTCAACGACACCATTATGGTATTCGCGTTTGCGCCGATCGTCGGCCTGCTGCTCGGCCTGTCGTCGATCACGGTACCGTGGACGACGCTCTTCCTGTCGGTCGTGCTTTACATCGTCGTACCGGTGATCGCGGCGCAACTCTGGCGGCGTTCACTGCTGGCGCGCGGCGGTGAGACGGCGCTGGCGCAGACTCTGCGGACGCTCCAGCCGATCTCTCTCCTCGCATTGCTGGCAACCCTGGTGCTGCTGTTCGGCTTCCAGGGCGAGCAGATTGTCAAGCAGCCGCTGATTATCGCGCTGCTGGCGGTGCCGATCGTGATTCAGGTGTATCTTAACGCCGGCATTGCCTACGCGCTCAATCGGGCGCTTGGCGTCCCGCACAACGTCGCCTGCCCGTCGGCGCTGATCGGCGCATCGAATTTCTTCGAGCTGGCGGTCGCGGCGGCGATCGCGCTTTTCGGCTTTCAGTCAGGCGCGGCTCTGGCGACCGTCGTCGGTGTGCTCGTCGAAGTGCCGGTCATGCTCTCGGTGGTGCGCATCGTGCTGCGCACCCGAGGGTGGTACGCCCGGGGTGCGGCGCCGACGGTCTGAGCGCCTCAAGCATGAAACGCGGGGTCGTGGTCAGCGCGCTGGGCGCGGCGCAAACTCTGGCCTGGGGATCCAGCTATTATCTGCCCGCCATTCTCGCCGACCCGATCGCGAGCGGCCTCCACCTGTCACGCACCATGGTTTTTGGCGTTTTCTCGGGCGCGCTGCTGTTGTCCGCCATTGTCGGCCCGACAGTCGGCCGCGTAATCGATGCTCATGGCGGCCGCGGGGTGCTCGCGCTGTCAAACCTTGTGCTCGCAGCTGGGCTGATCCTGC
>DASXMC010000724.1:0-2247 GCA_036495885.1 Allostellaceae bacterium
GCTCGACCTTGCGCGGCTGGAAGACGACGTCGCCATCGGACAGGATGACCGTCTGTCCCCAGCCGCGCAGCCGTTCCAAAACGTCGAGCGCACCGGGATAAATCCGATTGGCAAACGGGTAATCGACGAGCCACGACGACATCGACAACAGGTGGATGTCCTTGGGGTGCTCGACCCGATAGCGCTGCAATGCGCCGAGATAATCGCGGTAGCCGAGATCGGTGAACAGCTGCTCCAGGATCGTCCAATAGCGGTCCCGGCACACCGCCCCGAACTCGCGCTCGAGATGGCGGCGCAAATCGGCCTGGATGCGGTCATTGTCGAGCAGCGTATTGTCGACGTCGACCAGGAAAACCACCGGGTTTGAAGTCAGCATTGCGAGCCGCTCTCTGGGCTGATACCGGGAGATCACAAAACCTTCGGTTAGAGGCTGCCGTCAAGCCCCGCTACCTCTTTGGCGCGCCGGCTTGGCACTAAGTGTTTAGCTCGAAGGGATGTCCGCAAAATCAAATTTCGGTGGTCATGCTCGCGAAAGCGAGAGCCCAGTGTCGTAGGATGGGCTGAGCGGGGGCGATGCCCATCATCAGCATTTTTGGCGCGCGGTGGCCGAAATCGGCTTTGAGGTGCGCGCCGCCGCAATAGGCTGGGAGGTAGGTCGGCGGTGGGCGTCGCGAGGTCAGCCCACCCTACAATGGCTTGACCCTGCGGCGGAAACTGGGGCGTATGCGCCCTCATGGATGATCTTGCGACTTTGGAAGCGGCGGCGGAATTGGTGCATCGGGTGGTGCCGCCGACGCCGCAATTGTGCTGGCCGTTGTTGTCTGCCCGTCTCGGCGCCGAATTGTGGGTCAAGCACGAAAACCACACCCCGATCGGCGCCTTCAAACTGCGCGGCGGCCTCGTCTATCTCGACGAGGTGAAGCGCCGCGAACCGCAAATAGCGGGGGTAGTGACCGCGACCCGCGGCAATCACGGGCAGAGTGTGGCCTATGCAGCCACCCGGCTCGGGCTCGCGGCGACCGTCGTCGTGCCGCACGGCAACAGCGTCGAAAAGAACCGGGCGATGGCGGCCTTTGGCGCGCGCCTCGTCGAGCAAGGCCACGACTTCCAGGCGGCTTATGAATACGCGCTCGAATTGGCCGAGCGCCAAGGGCTCCACATTGTGCGCACCTTTGACCCGATGCTGGTGCGCGGGGTGGCGAGCTACGGGCTCGAACTCTTCCGCGCACTCCCCGATCTCGACGCGGTTTATGTGCCGATCGGGCAGGGAAGCGGCATTTCCGGGGTCATCACCGCGCGCGAGGCTTTGGGCCGCACGGCCGAGATTGTCGGCGTCGTCGCGGCCGAGGCGCCCGCCTATGCCTTGTCGGTTGCCGCCGGCCGGCCGGTTGCGACCAATTCCGCCGATACGATCGCCGACGGGCTCGCGGTACGTGTGCCCGACGACGCGGCACTCGACATCATCCGCCGGCATGCGGCCCGCATCGTCACGGTGAGCGAGGCCGAGATCCGCCGCGCGATGCGCATCCTCTACACCGACACCCACAATCTCGCCGAGGGTGCGGGCGCAGCGGCACTTGCCGCGGCATTACAGGAACGCGACCGGCTGCGGGGCCGGCGGGTGGCGGTGATCCAGAGCGGCGGCAACGTCGACCGCGCCCTCTTCGCCCAAGTGCTCACCGAAGAGGATTACGATTAGCGTACGAACCAAGCAGATGCTACCCGCGGTGCGTCGTAACGACGGGATTGCTTCGTCGCTCCGCTCCTAACAAAAACAAGACGGATCGCGGATAGGATGTTTAAAACCGCTTTCCCGGCGAAAGCCGGGACCCACTGATCCGCCTGCCGAACGGTCGGAAAGGTGGGTCCCGGCTTTCGCCGGGAAAGCGATCTGGTGATGGGTTCATCTGGAGCTTGCCCCTGGCTCGGACAGGGGCGGGCCGATCGGTCGAGAACTCGCAGAAGCGCGTGCAGCAATCGCAGATCCTTAATCGGCGGTTTCGAGCAGCGCGTTCAGCAGTACGTTGCAGCCGGCGGCGAGATCGGCGGGCGCGGCGTCTTCGATTTCGTTGTGGCTGATCCCGCCTTTGCACGGCACGAACACCATCGCACTCGGCGCCACCCGCGCCATGTAGACCGCATCGTGGCCGGCGCCGCTGATGATGTCCTGGTGCGGATAGCCCAACGCCTTCGCCGCTTCGCGGACGCGGCCGACCAGTGCCGGGTCGAACGGGGTCGGCGGAAAAT
>DASXMC010000725.1:0-12531 GCA_036495885.1 Allostellaceae bacterium
GGCCAATGGCCGCGCACCGAACAGTGGATCGTAGCCCTTTTGCGCGAGCCAAGCGCGGGCTTCGGCGTCGAGTTCGATCGTGACGTTGCGGTCGGCGAGCTGCTCTTCCAGTTGCAATATGAACTTATCGACAACCCGGCCGATCGTCTCGGTCGACAGCGCCGCAAACGAAATCACCGTATCCAGTCGGTTGCGGAATTCGGGGGTGAACATGCGATTGATCGCCTCATGATCATCGCCCTCGCGAATGCCGCTGCCAAACCCGATCGCCGGTTTGGCGAGGTCCGACGCGCCGGCATTTGTCGTCATGATCAGGATGACATTGCGGAAATCGACGTTCTTGCCGTTATGGTCGGTCAGCTTGCCGTAATCCATGACCTGCAGCAGGATATTGAACAGGTCGGGATGCGCTTTTTCGATCTCGTCGAGCAGCAAGACCGAGTGCGGATGCTGGTCGATCGCATCGGTCAACAAACCGCCCTGGTCAAAGCCGACATAGCCGGGAGGGGCGCCAATCAGTCGCGAGACGGTGTGCCGCTCCATATATTCGGACATGTCGAAGCGGGTGATCTCGATGCCGAGGGTGCGTGCCAGCTGACGCGCGACCTCGGTCTTGCCGACACCGGTCGGACCGGAGAACAGATAGGAGCCGATCGGTTTTTCGGGATCGCGCAGCCCGGCGCGAGCGAGCTTGATCGCCGAGACCAGCGCCTCGATCGCGCTGTCCTGACCGAACACCATCGTCTTCAAATCGCGGTCGAGGTTTTTCAGCACCTCGCGATCGTCGCGCGACACGCTCTTGGGCGGGATCCGCGCCATGGTCGCGATAACGGCCTCGACCTCACGGGCGGTGATGGTCTTGCGCCGGCGGTTTTCCGGCACCAGCATTTGTGCCGCCCCAGTCTCGTCAATCACATCGATCGCTTTGTCCGGCAGTTTGCGATCGCCGATGTAGCGGTGCGACAACTCCACTGCAGCACGTATCGCTTCCGCCGTGTAGCGGACCTTGTGATGGCGCTCGTAATAGGGCTTCAGGCCCCGCAAAATCTTGACCGAATCCTCGACGGTCGGCTCGTTGACGTCGATTTTTTGGAAGCGGCGAACAAGAGCGCGGTCTTTTTCGAAGTAGTTGCGGTATTCCTTGTAGGTTGTCGAACCGATGCAACGGATCGCACCACCGGCGAGCGCCGGCTTCAGCAGGTTCGAGGCGTCCATCGCGCCGCCGCTGGTGGCGCCGGCACCAATGACGGTATGGATCTCATCGATGAACAATATCGCGCCGGGCTGCGCTTCGAGCTCCGACAGCACCGCCTTCAGGCGCTCCTCGAAATCGCCGCGATAACGCGTTCCGGCCAACAGCGATCCCATGTCCAGCGCGTAGATCGTCGCATTGACCAGCACTTCGGGGACTTCGCGCTGCACGATGCGGCGCGCCAGCCCCTCGGCGATCGCGGTCTTGCCGACGCCGGGATCGCCGACATAGAGCGGATTGTTCTTCGAGCGCCGGCACAGGATCTGGATCGTGCGGTCGACCTCGGCCTCACGGCCGATCAGCGGGTCAATGCGGCCGCCTTTGGCCTTTTTGTTCAAATTGACGCAGTAAGCATCGAGCGCGTCGTGGCTGCGCTTTTGGGACTTGTCGGTGCTGCGTTCGTCTTCGTCGGCGCCCTGAACGCGTCGCGTTTCCGAGCGGCCGGGGGCTTTGGCGATGCCGTGCGAGATGTAGTTGACCGCATCAAACCGGGTCATATCCTGCTCCTGCAGGAAATAGACCGCATGGCTCTCGCGCTCGGCAAACATCGCCACCAGCACATTGGCGCCGGTCACTTCCTCGCGCCCGGACGACTGAACATGGATGGCGGCGCGCTGTAATACGCGCTGAAAACTCGCCGTCGGCTTGGCGTCGTCCTTATGCGCCGAGACGAGATTACCGAGTTCGTTGTCGACGTAGGTTTGCACCTCGCGCCGCAACCGCTCGAGATCGACGCCGCAGGCGCGCAGCACCGCAACCGCGTCCTGGTCCTCGGTCAATGCCAGCAGCAAATGTTCGAGCGTCGCATATTCGTGCCGCCGGTCGTTGGCGTAAGCGAGGGCCCGGTGCAGTGATTTCTCGAGATTGCGTGACAGCACTCCCGACCTTCCTTCCTTGACTAGTCTTTCTCCAGCGTGCACTGCAGCGGATGCTGGTGCTGGCGGGCAAAATCCATGACCTGGGTCACCTTGGTCTCGGCGACCTCGTAAGTGTAAACACCGCACACCCCGACCCCGCGCCGATGCACATGCATCATTATCCGTGTCGCTTCCTGCCGGCTCTTGGCAAAAAACCGTTCCAGGATGTGAACCACGAATTCCATCGGTGTGTAGTCATCGTTCAGCATCAGGACCTTGTACATCGACGGCTTTTTCGTCTTTGGCTTGGCCTTGACGACGACACCCGTCCCTGGCCCTTCCTCACCGCGCTTTCCGTTGTCGCTCATGTCGACCCAGGCCGATCGCCGTCCTTGTCCCGCCAATGATATTGGCTTTCCCGCCGCGCGGAAAACCATTTTTCTTCACAGCGCCGATCGCCCCCGAGACCGGCACTACTCCGAGCGATAGGGTCGGCTCAACAGACGCTCGGTGGTGGCCTCGATCGACGCGCCCCGATGCAGCACCGCCTCGACCGCGGCACAGATTGGCATCTCGATTTCCAGCCGCGCCGTCAATTCGGCCACTGCCTCCGCGGTTGCCACCCCTTCGACCACGGTGCGGCGGCCGGCGAGTGCGGCGTCGAGGCTTTGGCCCTGGCCCAGCGCAAGCCCCAGAGCATAGTTGCGCGATTGCCCGGCAGTGCATGTGAGGACCATATCGCCAAGACCGGAAAGGCCGCGAAACGTCTCGGCCTGGGCTCCTCGAGCAACACCGAGCCGAGCCATCTCGGCCAGACCGCGCGTAATCAGTGCCGCCCGGGCATTCTCGCCGAGACCGCGCCCGACGACGATGCCGCAGGCGATCGCCAGGACGTTTTTGACCGCACCCCCAATCTCGACCCCGATGCAATCCCGCGACAGATACGGCCGAAAGCGGCTGCTTCCGAGGGCCGCCATAAAGCGCTCGGCGAGTTCTGCGTCGGCGCCGGCGATGGTAACCGCAGTCGGCAGGTCGCGCGCCACTTCGGCGGCGAAACTCGGCCCCGACAGCACCGCGAAAGGGCATTCCGGTAGAACCTGCCTACCAACCTGCGACATCATTGCGAGCGAGCCGGTTTCAATCCCCTTGGCGCAGTGCAGCAGCGGCAGGCCGGTGTGGACATGCCGTCGCAATCGCTCGAGAACACCGCGCAAGGACTGCGCTGGCACGGCCAGTAAGGCAGCATCAGCGGCGTCCAGAGCAGCACCGGTATCGCTGGTTGCGGTAATCGTAGGATCGAGAGCCACGCCCGGCAGATGGTATGGGTTCTGGCCGCTCTGATTGATCGCACCGACAATCCGGGGATCGCGCGCCCACAGGACCGCAGCCGTGCCGGCGCGCCGTGCGACCGTCGCTAATGCCGTTCCCCAGCCGCCGGCGCCGATGACCGCGAGCCGCTTCACCCGATCATGCCTTCACCCCTGCACCCGGGCGCGGTTGAGCTGCCGGATCGAGCGGCCAGCGCGGGCGGGGTGCGACGGCGAGGTCGTCAACGAGACCGAGGCGCAGGCGCTCGAGCCCCGCCCATGCCACCATCGCTGCGTTGTCGGTGCACAGAGCCGGCGGCGGCGACACGAAGTCGAACCCGGCAGACACGGCAAGATCGCTGAGGCGATGGCGCAGCCGGGTGTTCGCAGCGACACCGCCGGCGGCAACCAGCGTCCGCCCCTGCGAGTAATTGCCTAAAAACCAGGCAATGGCGTTGGCCGTGCGATCGCAAAGTGCATCGCAAATCGCATTCTCGACCGCTGCCGCGAGATCGCTTTGGTCTCGGCTGCTCAGCGGCGCGTGCTCGGCAGCGATCCGGCGCACCGCGGTCTTGAGCCCTGAAAACGAAAAATCACAACCGGGCCGGCCCAGCAGCGGGCGCGGCAGGGAAAATCGCCGCCCATCGCCGTCTTTTGCGGCAGTTTCGATCGCCGGGCCGCCCGGATAGCCAAGCCCGATCAGCTTGGCCGCTTTGTCAAAGGCTTCGCCCGCAGCATCGTCGAGTGTGGTGCCGAGCCGGATGAAACGGCCCACCCCGAGACAGGCCAAGAGCTGGCAATGGCCGCCCGACACGAGCAGCAGCAGAAAGGGAAACTCGACCGGATCGTTGAGCCGCACGCTGAGCGCGTGGGCCTCCAAATGATTGACTGCGATTAATGGCTTGCCGGCAGCCCAGGCAATGCCCTTTGCCATCATCGTGCCGACCAGCAACCCGCCGATCAGCCCGGGCCCGGCGGCTACGGCGACGCCGTCGATCTCAGCTAACTCAAGATCAGCCGCGGCGAGCGCCTGCCGCACCAGTGGTGCGAGATAATCGAGATGCGCCCGGGCGGCGATTTCGGGCACAACCCCGCCATAGGCGCTGTGCTCGCCGAGTTGCGAGCGAACCAGGTTGGATCGGATAAGCGGCCTCGCGCCGGCCATTTCGACCACCGCTGCCGCGGTTTCGTCGCAACTGGTTTCGATGCCCAGGACGATCATCGCGGCAGAGATGTGTGAGCGAGCCTGCCACTTTTCGCGGCGCGCCGGCCCGGCTTAGCCGGGTTGCGCCACCTCGTAGGTTTTCAGGGTCTTGTCGGTCGCCGCATCGATTTCGAGGAGCTTGACCGCGTAGCCCCACAATACCGCTGCATGCCGCAACACCGCGCGGCAGCTCTTCTCAGAAAGCAACACCCCGTCGTGGACATAATGCGCAAGAATTAGGCAACGATCGCCGCGCAGATCCACGTCGACGACCTGGATATCGGGTTCGCGGCGCGACAGATCGTATTGCCGAGCCAGCGCGCTACGGATCTTGCGGTAGCCGATGTCGTCGTGGATCGCCTCGACCCGCAGCGCCGGCTTGCTGCTGTCATCCGAGACTTGGAACAGGCGAAATTTGCGGATGATGGCCGGGCTCATATATTGCAGAACAAAGCTCTCGTCGCGGTAGTTGGCCCAGGCATGGCGAAGCACGCCGTAAGCGTTGCCATGCCCGGCAATGTCCGGGAACCACTCCTTGTCTTCCGCGGTCGGCTCCTGGCAAATGCGCTGAATATCCGACATCATGGCAAAGCCGAGCGCGTAGGGATTGATGCCGCTGAACCGCGGGTCATCGAAATCCGGCTGAAAAACGACGCTCGAATGCGAATGCAGGAACTCCAGCATCGAGCCTTCGGTGATCAGCCCCTTATCGTGCAGGCGGCGCATGATCTGGTAATGACAGAAGGTTGCACAGCCCTCGTTCATCATCTGGGTCTGTTTCTGCGGGTAAAAATATTGAGCGACGAGCCGGACAATGCTGATTAGCTCACGCTGCCAATCCTCAAGCCTGGGCGCACGCTTTTCGATCAGGTAAAGCAGATTCTCCTCGGGCAGACCGAGTTCGCGCTTGATTTCCTGCAACCGCAATTCATCGGCGTCGCTTTCGTCCTTCCCCCGGGCGACGCCGGGAACAGTCCGCCATAGATCATTGTAGGTTGCCTCGGCATGCGCCTGCCACTCTTCGGCGCGTCGCCGCTCTTCGGCGAGATTGGGCTTTGTGCGATGCGCATAGCGGTTGACGCCGTGATCCTTCAGCGCGTGCGCGGCGTCGAGCACGCGCTCGACCGCTTCGACCCCATGCCGCTCTTCACATTTGGTCACATAGTCGCGGGCAAAGCTCAAATAATCGAGAATCCCATTGGCGTCTGTCCACTGACGGAACAAGTAATTGTTCTTGAAGAAATGATTATGCCCAAATGCAGCATGCGCCATCACCAATGTCTGCATGGTCATGGAATTTTCTTCCATGATATAGCAGATGCATGGATTGGAGTTGATCACAATTTCATAGGCAAGACCCTGCAAGCCCTTGCGGTATAGGGTCTCATGAAAGGCAAAGCGCTTGCCGAAACTCCAGTGCCGATACATCAACGGCAGACCGACCGACGCGTACGCGTCGAGCATCTGCTCGGAGGTGATGACCTCGACCTGGACCGGGTAGACGTCGAGCCCGAGTTCGTCGAGCGCGATCCGCTCGATCGCCTCGAAGGTCTGACGCAGCGAGGCGTAGTCCCAATTCGGACCGCTAAACAGCGGTGCGGCAGCTTCGAGGCGGGCCATCGGCGCCGAATATTTATCAGGCACGGACTCCCCCTTTCGCAAACAGTTCGTGGAACACCGAGAAGATCTGCGAGGGGTCGCCTACCCGCCGCATGGCAAAATGAGCGTGCGCGGGTGCGACCTCGCTATAGGCGCGCCACAAATCGCTGTCGCGCGCTAGCCCGGTCAGACTCCCACCCATCCCGTCGCCGACCTCGACATAGGCAAAATATTGGCAGATCGGCAGGACCTCGCCACCTAACAGAGAAACACATCGGCCGCTGTCGGCGCCATAATTATCGCCGTCAGAGGCCTGGGCGGCGTAGATGTTCCAGCGGTCGGTCGGATAGCGGGCGCGGGCGACTTCGAGCATCTTCTCGAGCGCGGTCGAGACCACGGTGCCGCCGGTTTCGCGGCTGTAAAAAAACGTCTCTTCGTCGACCTCTTCGGCGGTGCTGGTGTGCCGGATAAAGACGACGTCGACATGCCGGTAGCGCCGGATCAGAAACACGTGCAGCAGCATGAAGAAGCGCTTGGCCAGATCCTTCATCGCTTCGGTCATCGACCCCGAAACGTCCATCAGGCAGAACATCACCGCTTCGGTGTTGGGCCGTGGAACGCGCTCGAAACGATTGTAGCGAACATCGAGCGGGTCGATATAGGGGATGATCTTGTTGCGATGTTCAGCGCGCTTGAGCTCGAGAGCGAGCCTGTCGGCTTCTTCCTGATCGTCGCGCGAACGCGCCTCCTCCATCGCCTCGCGCAGCGCGTCGATCTCCCATGGTTTGGGCCGACGCAGCGAAATCCGGCGGGCCATGCTGTTGCGCATGGTCCGCCGCACGCTGAGATTGGAGGGCGATCCGGTAACAGTGTATCCCGCGCGCTGCAAGTCGAACGCGAAGGTTTCGCGCAGGCTCTTCTTGACCAGATCGGGGAGCTCGAGATCCTCGAAAAACATGTCGAGGAACTCGTCCTTGGAGAGGGTGAACTCGAACGCGTCCTCGCCCGACCCGTCGGGGCTGCCTTCCGAGCCGCCGCGCCCCTCGCCGCCGGTCGGGCGCGGGATCTCATCGCCCCTGACGTATTCTTTGTTGCCGGGGACGACATGGTCGGCTCGGCCGGTCCGCCGACTGTGGTGGAACGCCGGCTCGACGATACCCCGCGTCGGGATCGCGACCTTTTCGCCGTGCTCGACATCGGCGACCTTGCGCTTGCGCAACGCGTTCTGCACCGCCGATTTGACTTCCGCCCGCGCGCGCGTCAGAAAGCGCTGCCGATTGCTGAGGCTTTTACCCTTGGGATTGGGTCGGCGGTCGACAATATTCATCGTCTTAACCTCCAAACCGCGTGCCGATTTTGCCGCAAGCTAGCCGGCCTTGTTGACGCGCATGTACCACTCGACCAATCGCCGAACCTGACGCTCGGTGTAGCCGCGCGCAACCATGCGCTCAAGAAAATCGGCGTGTTTTTTCTCGGTCTCACTATCCTTCTTCGAGCCAAAGCTGATCACCGGCAGCAGGTCTTCGACCTGCGAAAACATCCGGCGCTCGATGACCTCCCGCAATTTTTCGTACGACGTCCAGGCCGGGTTGCGCCCCGAATTGGCAGCACGCGCGCGCAACGCAAATTTGACGACCTCGTTGCGGAAGTCCTTGGGGTTGGCGATACCTGCCGGCTTTTCGATCTTCGACAGCTCCTGGTTCAACAGTTCGCGGTTCATCAGCTGCCCGGTATCGGGGTCCTTGTAGTCCTGATCCTCGATCCATGCATCGGCGTAGGCGACATAGCGGTCGAACAGGTTTTGTCCGTAATCGGAATACGATTCGAGATACGCCTTCTGGATCTCGTGACCGATGAATTCGGCGTAGCGGGGCGCCAGCTCGGCCTTGATGAAGTTCAGATACTTCTTTTCAACGTCGTCCGGAAACTGCTCGCGCCAAATCGCCTGTTCGAGCACGTACATCAGGTGGACCGGGTCAGCCGCGACTTCCTGGGTGTCGAAGTTGAAGGTGCTCGACAGCACCTTGAATGCGAAACGGGTCGAGATACCGTCCATGCCCTCGTCAACGCCGGCGGCGTCGCGGTATTCCTGACCGGATTTTGCGCGCGGATCGGTATCCTTCAAACTCTCGCCGTCATACACCCGCATCTTGGAGTAGAGGTTCGAGTTCTCGTGCGGTTTCAGTCGTGACAGCACGCTGAACCGTGCCAGGATATCCAATGTCGACGGTGCACAGGCTGCGTTCGCCAACTCACTGTTTTGTAACAGCTTTTCATAGATTTTGCGCTCTTCGGTCGAGCGCAGGCAATACGGAACCTTGATTACGGAAATGCGGTCGATGAATGCCTCATTGTTCTTGTTGTTCTTGAAGCTCTGCCATTCGGCCTCGTTCGAATGCGCCAGGACGATGCCTTGATAGGGGATGCCGCCGATGTTTTCCGACCCGACATAGTTGCCTTCCTGGGTCGAGGTTAGGAGCGGGTGCAGCATCTTGATCGGGGCTTTGAACATCTCGACAAATTCGAGCAGCCCCTGAGTCGTGCGGTTGAGCCCGCCCGAATAGGAATAAGCATCGGGATCGTTCTGGCTGAAGAACTCGAGCTTGCGGATGTCCACCTTGCCGACCAGGCTCGAAACGTCCTGGTTGTTCTCGTCGCCGGGTTCGGTCTTGGAGATGCAAATCTGCTTGAGCCGCGACGGCTGCAGGCGCACGACCGTAAATTTGGTGATGTCGCCGCCGAACTCTTCGAGCCGCTTGACCGCCCAGGGCGACAACGTGCCGGTCAACCGCCGCTGCGGGATCCCGTAGCGTTTTTCCAATTCGGGGCCGAAGGTCACCGGGTCGAACAGACCGAGCGGGCTCTCAAAGACCGGGCTGATCTCCTTGCCGGCTTTGAGCACGTAAACCGGCTCCTTCTCCATCAGCTGCTTCAGCCGTTCGGCAAGCGACGATTTGCCGCCGCCCACCGGACCTAGGAGATAGAGTATCTGCTTGCGCTCTTCGAGCCCTTGCGCGGCGTGCCGGAAGAAGCCGACGATCCGCTCGATCGTCTCTTCCATTCCGAAAAAGTCCGAGAACTCGGGATAGACCTTGATCGTACGGTTCATGAAAATGCGGCCGAGACGCCCGTCCTGGCTCGTGTCGATCATCGTCGGCTCGCCGATCGCCTTGAGCATGCGCTCGGCGGCACCGGCAAAGAACGACGGATCGTCGGAGCATTTCCCGAGATAGTCCTCGAGTGACAGCTCGATTTCCCGGCGATTGTCGTACAACCGTGAATACAGCTCGAAAATCCCGTCGTCGAATCTCATCTCTCACCTCGACCGACGCCAACGCTTAACCTCGCCGCTCTACCGCGGGACAATCGAGTGAACGCTGCGCGACCAAAAACATTCGCCGAAATATCATCGTCAGCGCCCGCGATTCGGCACCCGCGGTTACGCAGATCTGCAAAGGCCTCGAAACGGCACGAATCTGCCTCCGCAAAACCCCGCCGCTGTCGAGTCTCATTCCTCATTGCCCCCAAAGCAACGCAATCATTATGCCAAGGCTTTGTGGCGAGAGTACGGGCCGGCTCGCTCATGCCCGACAGCCAGCCCACGCCCGCCCCAATCACCTTCCTATGCGCTACAGCATGCGCTGGGGACAACATATTGTGCCCGCCTTCCGGATCTCCATCAGGATATATTGGGTATCCGGAAATCCCAATTAAAATGTAGGTTAATCTGTGCTAATGTCATCCCGGTGTGGTGCGTCGACATCATGTGCCCTGGTATAGGTCGCCGCAACCGCGGCGTTCCGCCGCATCCGCGGAATTGTCGTCGACCGCAAGGACGCTCCCCTTTCGTTCCAAAGAACAGGCGGATGACGGTAAGCCGGAGCGGCAAACGTTGGCGTCATTGGCGGATCCGCGTCGAGGCGTAAGGGCAGCCATTGTATATTCATGTTTTGTTCCCGTCAAGGGCCCATAGGCTAGCACAACCCTCCACGATGTTGCGCACCAGTTGCGGCTTTTATGCCGCGTCAAGCTCGTAGGGCGGGAGCAGCGCAGAGGCTGGGCTGCAGAGGCTGGGCTAGAACACGCTACATGGGTGGATGCCAGTGTGCGTAGATACGCGCTTGGGGGCTCCATCGGAGCCGGCTCCTCCGACGCACGACCAACCGCGATTGAGTGGACGGCGTCCGGGCACATCTGCGGGAGATGATCGATGCAAATAAATGTGAGCGCCAGTCCGCGAAAGAAATCTGACGATGGTCACGCGTCAGGCGAACCGATTTCGACACCCGCGGCGGCGCGCGCCAACCGATGCACGAAGTGCCCCAAGAGCTCAGACATCGAGTCCGGCACGAATTGAGGTCAAGCCGGAAGCGCTGGACGCGGCTTGGCTAACTCAGAAACTCGCGCAACCCTCGGCTTGGATTGCGCCGGGGCCCCGTTTTCAGCGGCCGAATCGCGCGGCCAGAGACCGGAACGCTTGGCCACGATGTCCGCGACGCCTGTTTTAGTGTTTGCCGCGCGCCGAAATTGGACAGTATTTCAGCCAAGTCCGCGGGCCACGCGATAGCTCGCTTCGGTCTTTGCCTGCACTTCTTCGAGTGCTACCCCGGGTGCGAGTTCGACGAGCGTCATGCCGCTGGGCTCGATCGTGAACACCCCGAGGTCGGTGATCACCATGTTCACGACCCCTTGGCCAGTCAGCGGCAAGGTGCAGCGATGCAGCAATTTAGGCTCGTCGCGCGCCGTGTGCTCCATCAAGACGATGACCCTCTTGACCCCGGCGACGAGGTCCATGGCACCCCCCATCCCCTTGACCATTCGTCCGGGGATCATCCAGTTGGCGAGGTCGCCATTTTCGGAAACCTGCATCGCGCCGAGAATCGAGAGATCGATATGACCGCCGCGGATCATCCCGAACGACTGAGCGCTGTCGAAATAGCTGGTGGTGGGCAGTTCGGTGATCGTCTGTTTGCCGGCGTTGATCAGATCGGCGTCCTCTTCGCCTTCGTATGGGAAAGGTCCCATGCCGAGCATGCCGTTTTCGCTTTGTAGCTGGACCGTGATCCCGGGTGGAATGAAATTTGAAACCAGGGTCGGGATGCCGATGCCGAGATTGACATAAAATCCGTCTCTCAGTTCAGCTGCGGCGCGACGCGCCATCTCATCGCGTGACCAAGGCATTTTCGCGGCTCCTTCACCTATGCCCGGCGTTGTCGCACGGTGCGTTGCTCGATGCGCTTTTCGAATGTTCCTGGATTTACGATCCGCTGGACGAAAATGCCAGGTGTGTGGATATGATCGGGGTCGATCTCGCCCGGAGCCATCAGCTGCTCGACCTCGGCGACCGTAGCCCGTCCCGCCGTCGCGATCACCGGATTGAAATTGCGCGCGGTCTTCCGATAGACGAGATTTCCCTCTCGGTCGCCTTTCCAGGCGTGGATGATGGCGAGGTCGGCAACGAGGCCGCTTTCCATGATATAGGTCTCGCCTTCGAACACTCGCGTTTCCTTGCCCTCGGCAATTAACGTTCCAACGCCGGTCTTGGTGAAGAACGCCGGGATGCCGGCGCCGCCGGCGCGGATCCGCTCGGCCAAGGTCCCCTGCGGATTGAACTCGAGATCGAGTTCGCCCTTCAGGTAAAGCTCGGCGAATAGCTTGTTCTCGCCGACATAGGACGAAATCATCTTACGAATCTGCCCGCTTTCGAGCAACACGCCGAGGCCGACACCGTCGATCCCGGCATTGTTGGACACGACCGTCAACTGCCCGACCCCCGATTGCCGGATTGCGGCGATCAGTTTTTCCGGGATCCCGCACAAGCCAAAACCACCTGCCATGATCGTCATGCCGTCCCGTAAGAGGCCGGCCAAGGCGGCTTCGGCATCGGGATAAACCTTGTCCATTTGGCACTCCTGCCCGATTTGCGACCTCGATCATACAGGCCTGCGGGCAAGCACGCCCGTCCATTTAACCGGCCCGATCCATGGTCGGATCTGCCGATGATGCGGAGGCCCGGGAGGAGCCGAACAGGCAACCGCAGACAACAGTCGTAGCACCCACTCCGGGTGTGGCCAGCGCACGGTCACCTATTTGAAAAATTTCTTGCATCAGCACCGCCTGCGGCCGACATTTGGCGCGAGGCTGGGGTGCCGGAGTGCCGGGTGCGACGCACCGGGCGAGCCGGCTGAGATCAGACCCAATGAACCTGGCCGGGCTTGCCCGGCGAAGGGAGTCCGAGATTACCGCGTCCATCGTCTCATCGCCGTTTCAGCCCAGAACAGTCGTAATCGGCGCCGGGGTTATCGGCTTGGC
>DASXMC010000726.1:0-3383 GCA_036495885.1 Allostellaceae bacterium
ACGGTGCGGGCGATGCGGCGCAGGATCACGATCGCTTCATGATCGGCGATCGGCACCGCCGCCTCGATGATTTCGCGGGAGGGCATGTCGAGCAACAGCCGCTTCAGCCTTGGCAGCACCTCCGCCCGACCAACCCGGCCGAGCGCGCAGGCGGCGGCATCGGCGATGTGAGCCCGCAGATCGTCGAGCAGCTCGGCAAGTGCTGCGACGACGGCGGGAGTGGGGGAATGCGCACAGTGGCACGCCGCGCCGCGAATCGATGGATCGGGATCACGCAGCAGCTCCGTCAGGCAGTCGGCGGGCAGTGCTGCGGCGAGCCGCGCCGCGACGCCGAGGGCAAGAGCCAAGGTCGGACCCTGCACGATGCGCTCCGCGATCAGGCGGGCAACGGTCTGCCGGGCGTCGCTGCCGCCAATCTCGGCGAGCGCCTTCAAGGCTGCCGCCTGCTCGGGCACGATGTTCTGGGCGCCATAGCCGACCAGACGCCGACACAGCCGCTGGAGCGCCGGGACCGCTGCATCGAGTCGCCGGCGAGCGGCCTCGGCCGCCATACCCGGCGCCGTCATCAGCGTCGCCATCGGCAGAGCGTCGATCAGCGCTTCGTCGGTAAGTGCCGCCGGGTCCGGTGCCGCTGCTTCTTGCGGCGGAAGCGGATCGGCCGCGGAATAAGCACGAGCAAAGAGATCGAGCTGTTCCCCTGGCATGCCCCGATCCTGGCTGTTCCGAAACGAGGATAGCATAATCCTTGGTCCCACTTTTCGCGCGACGGGGGAACGCGAGGTAGGTCACGATCTGCGACAGCCCGCGCTGCAACGCCTCGCCGCTGCCGTCGGCCCGGTCGAATATGGACGGAGCGAGCGTTCGCATCGCGACTGCCAAAGTCGCGATTGGCACGGCGATTGCTCCAAGTGTAGCGGCATATGAGGATCTGCGAGCTATTAGGAGGCGTGTATGACCCGGGACGAGCTGACCCGCAAAATTCTCAACATCAAGCGCGCCAAAAGCCTGAGCTGGAAGACAATTGCCGCCGAGATCGGCGGCGGCTCGACGGTCTACCTGACCGCGGCCTTGATGGGACAGATGAAATTGCGGCCCGAGCAGGCCGAACGGGCGGTGAAATTGCTCGACCTCGACGCCGAGGAGCAGCGCCTTTTGCAGGAAATCCCGTATCGCGGGTCGCTGCCGGGTGCGGTCCCCACCGACCCGCTGATCTACCGCTTTTACGAGCTGGTCCAGGTCTATGGGACGACTTGGAAGGAGTTGATTCAGGAGGAATTTGGCGACGGGATCATGAGCGCTATCGATTTCGACATGGCAAATCGAGCGCAAGCCTGACCAGAAGGGTGACCGCGTCAAGCTGACCCTCAGCGGCAAGTTCCTCCCCTACAAGGAGTACTGATTCGCGTCCTCGCAGGTAGTGCGACGTCTTCGCGGCCGCTCTCTGCACCTCCCGACGAAGCGCGAGAAAACCGTGGAGCCAGTCCCTTTGAGCCGTCGCGAAGTCCCTTGCGTAACGGGCGGGCGCGCGAAAAGCTTGCGCTGGGGAACCGCGCCGAAGTGCGGGAATTTCGCGGGAAGAGGGGGCAAATGGCGGGTTTCGGCAATATCCCGAGAAGCCGCACACAGACGCGTGGCGAATCGGCGCTGGCCGAAATCGGTCGCCAGGCGGTGGCTCTCGATCTCGGCGCCCCGCTGGTGATCCGCGTCAGCCCGCGGGCGCGGCGCGTCGGGCTGCGCATCGACGCTGCCCGACGCCGGGTTGAACTGGTTCTGCCCCGCACCGTCGCGCCGGAATTGGGTATGCGCTTTTTGCGCGCAAAGCGGGGGTGGGTCGTGGCGCGCTTTGCGGCGCTGCCGCAACCAATCCCTTTTATCGAAGGGGCGGTGGTGCCGATCCTGGGCGTGCCGCATCGCATCCGGCGCTCGGGGGATCCCGCGGCGGCGGCGGTCGAGATCGCCGATGCCGAGATCCGTGTGGGCGGCGACCCCACTCATCTCTCGCGCCGCGTGCGTGACCATCTCGTGGCTCTTGCCTGTGACGAGCTGGCAGGCCGGGCGCGGCCGCTCGCCGACAAGATCGGTCGCAAGATTACGCGGATCAGCGTGCGCGACCCAAAAAGCCGCTGGGGAAGCTGCTCGTCATCGGGCAATCTGTCATTCAGCTGGCGACTGATCTTTGCGCCCTCAGATGTCGTGGAGTACGTCGTAGCGCACGAGGTGGCGCATCTGGTGGAAATGAACCATGGGCCGCGTTTCTGGCGTCTCGTTGACAGCTTGGCGCCGGGCAACACCCGGCAGCGTCGCTGGCTCGATCGCCATCGCGCCGAGCTGCTCTCTTATGGCGTCCAGCTGCTGTCTTACGAGTGAGAGGCGATGACCGGCCGCGGCGCCGGTCTGTGCTCAGCTCGCATGACCCATAACAGGAGGGCGAGACCCGGCAGGCAGGCCGCGGTCGCGAGCAGAAAAAAGGGCGTCCAGCCGAGGGCGTCGGCGAGCGCGCCACCCGAGGCGGAGAGCGTGGTGCGGCCGACCGCCGCCAAGGAGGACAGCAGCGCATACTGGGTCGCGGTAAAGGCGATGTTGCAGAGCCCGGAGAGATAGGCGACAAAAGCCGCCGATCCCATGCCCCCAGCCAAATTCTCGACCCCGATCGTCAGCGCCAGTGCGACGAGGTTGTGCCCGGCCGCGACCTGAGCCGCATACATCAGGTTCGAGGCCATCTGCAGCACGCCGCAGAACAGGAGTGCGCGCATGACCCCCAGCCGCAACACCACGACCCCGCCCGCCGCCAGCCCCGCCAGGCTGGCGGCGAAGCCGTAGATCTTGGCGATATTGGCGAGTTCGACCTTGGTGAAGCCGAGCGACACGTAGAGCGGGTTCGACATCGTGCCGGCGAGCGCGTCGCCGAATTTGTAAAGGATTACAAAAGCGAGGATTACCAGCGCCCCCTCACGCGACAGCATGTCGCGAAAGGGTGCGACGACGGCACCCTGCAGCCAGGCGGCTGCGCGCGCGAACAGATCGGAACCGGGCGGCCTTTCGGGCGAGGGTGCACCGCCCGGCTCGGGGGTGAGCCAGACGGTGATCATGCCGACCAGCATCAGCGCCGCCATCAGACCATAGGCAAAGCGCCATCCGCCAAAGCTCGCCGCATAGAGGGCGCCGGCGGAGGCGGCCAGCATGCCAAAGCGATAGCCCCACTGGGTTGCTGCCGCACCGGCCCCTTGCTCTTCGGGCAGCAGCAATTCAATGCGGTAGGCGTCGATGACGATGTCCTGGCTCGCCGACAGGAATGCCACGCAAAGCGCCAGCAACGCCGCCAGACCCGGGGCCGCCCGCGGGTCGACGATACCCAATCCCAGGATCGCCAACGCCAGCAGCGG
>DASXMC010000727.1:0-7677 GCA_036495885.1 Allostellaceae bacterium
TGGCGCGACGGCGACGGCGACGACCGCGCCAGGCGGCGGGGCGGGGAATGTCGCCGTGCCTGGAGGGGGAGGTGCGTCGAGTGCAGCGGCTCTGGGCGATACCGCCTCGCTCGGAACAGGGGGGCTCTACAACGCGCCGACCACTTCCGGCACCAGCGTTTCCGGCACGCCCAGCGGCGGTTCGGGGGGCGGCGGCGGCGCGGTCAGCGGCATCAGTGCGCCCACTACCCCCGGCACTGTTTCGGGAACGTCGACCGCCGCCGCGACCACGCCGGCGACGACCGGCGGCGGCGGTTTTCTCGGCAACTTGTTCGGTGGCGGCGGCGGTGGGGGCAGCACGTCGTATCCGGGTTGGGCGCCAGGAACCGGGGCTGGCGCAGGCATTTACACAAATCTGGCAACCGGTGTGACGAGCGACGTGCCTGGTGCCAGCATACCCGCAGGCATGTCCACCGCAGCTACGGGGGACGGTGGCTTCCTCGGCAAAATCGGCAGCAGCATCACCGGCGACATTTCGAAACTGATCAGCAACCCGTTGGCGCTGGTGTCGGGCGGGCTCCTGGCGTCCCAACTGTTCGGCGGCTCCTCGAGCAACACGACGGCGGCGGATCAGGCATTGCAGCAACAGGCGGCGGGGGCCGCGAGCACCGCGACGATGCTCCAAGCGCCGCTCACCTCGGGGGTGCTGCCGCCCGGCGCGCAATCGGCGCTCGATCTCTCGACGCAGGAGCAGCAGGCGGAGGCCCGCAGCGCCTACGCTTCGATGGGAATGGGAGAGTCGACCGGCCAGGCCGACGCCTTCCAAGCGATTGCCGAACGCGTCGCCGCGCAGAAGGTCGGGATCGAGGAATCGCTGTTCTCGCAGGCGGCACCCTACGCGCAGCTTGCGTCCTCCGATGACATCGCAATATTGAACCAGCAGCGCGCCGAAGATCAGCAATTCACCAGCGCGCTGACCAGCTTTGTCGCCGCCCTTGCCGGAAGCAAGAGCGGCACACCAGCGGTGGCCTAAAATGGCAGATGGCGATCTCACCGGCTCGTTGCCGCTCGACTCGTACCAGCCCTTTGTCGACTTCAGCGCCAGCCAACCGACTCCGGACCAACTCTCGGGCGGCAGCCCCGGTGCGCTCAGTGCGCCCACACCCACGCTCCCTGCCGCGACCACCACACCGACCACCACACCAACGACCGGCACTGGCGGTGGCATAGGCAACTGGCTCTCTACGACTGGCGGCAATATCGGCAACTGGGTGAGCTCCAACCCGATGACGGCGCTCGGCGCGGTCGCCGGTGGCGGCATGCTGCTTAATCAGATGTTCGGCTCGTCGTCGGACGCCGAGGCTCAGACGATGAAGCAGATCGGGCAGCAGGCGGCCAGCGCCCAGAGCACGGCGACGATGCTGCAGGCACCACTCACCTCGGGGGTGCTGCCGCCGGGAGCGGAGGCCGCGGTTAAACAGGCGGAAACAAGCGGCAAGGCGGCGGAGGTTTCCGCCTACACCAAGGCGGGGATGGGCGCATCGACCGGGCTTGCCGATGCCGAGGCGGCGAACGCCCAACGGGCGCAGGCGATGAGATTCGGAATCGCCCAAAATATGTTCAGCCAAGCCGCCAACTACTCCAAAATGGCGAGCACCGACTACGTGACGCTGCTGCACGAGCAGATGCAGCAGGATCAGGATTTTTCGAACGCGCTGTCGAAGTTTGTCTCGGCCCTGGCCGGCGGCAGAAGCACCAGCAGCACGACAACGGCGAGTTAGCCCATGGCCGACACGCAAACCGCCAGCGCAACATCCAACGGCGGACTGCCGCCGACCATGTTGACCCCGCCGACCGGCGGGTTGACCAGTGGGTTGCAGCCGCCGACCGGCGCCACTCCCGCAGCCTCCTTGCCGACGCCGCTAATCTCTACACCGTTGAACCCGATCTCGACGCCGACTCCGCAGCCAACCCCGACGCCAACCCCGACGCCAACCCCACCAGCGGCTCCAGCGCCGCCAGCACCCGGAGCAGCAGCGCCAACCCCACCAGCTGCGCAAGCTCCGGGTGGTGGTTACCTGTACGTGGGCGACAGCCTCGCCGCCGGCATGGCGCAGACCAGGCATTCCACCGAGAGCTACGAGGTTCACGACGAGGCTGCCGCCAAGGCGAACCCCAGCATCATGGCGGCCTCGGGACGCACGACCGACCAGACCTTGGCCGTGATCAATGCCAACCCGCAGAAATTCGCGGGCCCGGACGGAGTCATCCTCTCGACTGGCATTAGCAACGATCTCATGGCTAAGCGCCCGCTCGACGACGCCATGACCAATGTCGCCTCGCAACTGGATGCGCTGAGCAAGGCTGGCGCCAAGGTGGCGCTCATCGGGGTCGGAAGCGGCGTGCCGGGGTATCAAGAGGCCAATGCCCGTCTGAAGCAGATTGCCGACGCCTATCACATCCCCTTTACCGGGGAGCCGGCGACGACCCAAGGCGGCCGTGTTCACCCCAAAGATTACAATGCCGTGTTCGGGCAGTTCAATTTTGGTGAGCAGCCGCAGCAGCCGCCAGGTACGGCGAAGACGATCGACGATGTCACCGGTACGATCCAGAAAGCCGAAGGCGGCGGCGACTTCATCCTTTTCGGCCATGAAGGCCAGCCCTACGACCCAAAAACCATGCCGACCAAAGAGGGGTATTACGGTTTTCCCGATTGGGCTGGCGCCACGACCTCGAGTGGCCCAACCCACGCCGCCGGCGGCGCGCAGTGGGAACCGGACACTTGGAAGAAGGCGGTCGAGGGATTTACCCAGACGGGGGCCGCCAACCAACTCGGCCATACTCCCGATTTCCGCAATCCCGCCGATCAGAAGGCGGTCTTTAATTACTGGGCGGCGCGGCGCTACAAAGAACTGACCGGCCGCGACATCGTCGCTGATGACAATGCCGGCCACGTCGACTGGGCGGCTCTCGGCCCCGAGTGGGAGAGTTTAAAGAACGGGCTCCCTGGCGGCGGCGGGGGCGGAACCGCCGGGATGACCGTCGGCAATCTGCCGAGTTACCAGCAATACGCCCAGTTGAGCCAGCAGCAACGGGATCTGTTGCAGCAACAAATAAAGGCGCAGCAGGAGGCGATAGCCGGGATGAACGCCGGCGATCCTAAACAACGCGCGCTCGCCGACCAGTTGATGCAGAAGCAGCTTCAACTGATGGACAAGTACGAGGACATGATCGCGCATCCGCCGACGCAGAAGCCGCAGGACATGATCTCCAATTTCGGCTCGATCGCGACGCTGATCGGCATCTTCGCCGGGCGCTTTGCCCACCGGCCGATGGTCGCTTCGCTCAATGCAGCCGGCGCCGCGATGCAGGCGATGAACGACAACGACTATCAGCAATACCAGAACGCGTTCAATCAGTGGAAGACCCAGGCCGGGATGACCTCAACCCTGCTCGGCATGGAGAGCAGCGCCTACAAGAACATCATGGAAGACAAGCGGCTGGACATGGACGAGAAGTTCAAGCTGCTCGACGAACAGATGAAGATGTACCAGAACGCGCAGGGGATGATTGCCTCGGAGCGGGGTGACTTGGATAAACAGTGGGAGATCGCCGAAAAGACCGAGCAACTAAAAGACCAGCACGATCTCCATGTGCAGCAAATAACCGAGGCAAAGGAGAAGGAGGATCAGGCACAGGCCCTTAACGCGGCGGTCACAGCCGACGATCAGGCATGGCTCAAAGATCATCCCGAAGCCAATGGCGTCGTTCCGCCCGAGGTGCATCTCGACAACTTGGCGCGGCGCAAAGGCGAGGTAACCGAAAAAAGCACTCCACAAGCCGAAGGCGAGCGTCAGGTTATGGCAGCGGTCGCCGCAGACGACCAGGCATGGCTTGCCGATCCTAAGAATAAGGACGCCAAGGAGGTGCCCGCCGACGTGCATTACCAGCACTATCTCGCACGCAAGAAACAGCTCAGCGAAACCACCGCCGCCGGGATGCGCATCTCAAACAACCCGCAGGCGCTGGCGCTACAGAAGTTCATGCAGGAGAACCCGGCGGCCACCGCCTCGCAGATTCAGGATTTCATCGCGCGCAGCCACCCGGGCCGCTCGGGTATCGCCATGGCGATGGGTAAATACATGGAGGAAAATCCGACCGCAACCGCTGCGGAACTCGCTAATTACTATGCGGGCCTCACGGCTGAAGTTGCCGGCGAACGCGGATTTGCGACCGGTCCGCAAGGCAATGCGGTGCGCGCTTTCAACGTGTCGATCGAGCACTTGGCGACGATGACCACACTCAGCAAGGCACTTGAGAACACCGATAACCAGACGCTCAACTATTTAAAGAACACGCTCGCTACCGAGTTTGGCGGGACGGCCAAGCCGAATTTTGAAACTGCCAAGCAGATCGTCGGCCAAGAGGTAAGCAAGGCGGCACTCGGCGGCATCGGCACCGGCGGTGAGCGCCAGGCTTTAGAGTCACAATTCAGCGCCGCATCGACGCCGGCGCAACTCCTTTCGGTCGTTGATACCCTCAAAACTCTGATCGCCGGGCAGCTTAACGGCTACCGTCTCCAGTATCAGGCGGCGACCGGCCTCAACGATTTCGATGAGAAATTTTTGTCGGAGGACACCCGGCGCGAGCTATCGAAGGAGCGAGGCTCACCAGCAGCTCCTGCAGGCGGCACACCGCCGCAAGCTGCGGTTGACTATCTTAAGCAGCATCCTGAAGCTCGTGAGCAATTTGACCAGAAGTACGGAGCCGGAGCGGCGGCCCGCGTATTAGGACAATAGCCCGATGGCCAACCCCTTCGACCAATTCGATCCACCGCGGGGTTCATCGGCCCAGACGGCAAACCCGTTTGATCGATTTGATTCGTCAGCACCTCCCAAACCGCAAGCGGATCAAGGAACAACAACGGCGAGTGGCGTGACGGGGGCGGTTACTCGCGGTTTCGCCCCGATAGCGACCGGAGCGGCGGTTGGGGCTGCGCTTGGCGCACCGTTCGGGGGTGTCGGGGCCGTACCCGGCGCCGCACTTGGTGCCGGCGCCATGGCGTTGACTGAGTTGACGACGGGCCTCTATGACAGACTCGCGCCCCATTTTGGCTGGCCAAAGGTCGCCACGCCGCAGGAAGCGACCGACCGCGTGCTTGATCATTTCGGTGTCAAGCGGCCAAGCACGACCGTGGAGCGCATGACCGAGGCGACTGCAAGCGGGGTCGCTGGTGCCGCCGGTCCGGCGCGCGCGGCGGGAGAGATCGCGACAACGGCTGCCGGACCTGTGGTTAAAAGAATCGCTGAGAAAATGGCAGAGAACCCGATCGCTCAGACGGTATCGGGAGGAACCAGTGCCGCCGCAGCGCAAGGAACGGCTGAAGCTGGTGGCGGACCTTTGGCGCAATTCGCGGCTTCGGTGCTGGGAAGCCTAACTCCAAGCGTTGCCGGCAAGGCGGCAAGGATGACGTTACCCGGTGAGCCGCGTGAGGCTGCGGTTGATGCCCGCAAGGCGGGCTACGTGCTACCGCCTGCGGCGATTAGCGAAAAACCTGGTGTTGTTTCTAGCACGCTCGCTGCGCCAGCAGGCAAGATCAAGACCCAGCAAGCGTCTTCCTCCAGAAATCAGGAGGTCACTAACGGCCTCGCGGCGAAGGCGCTCGGATTACCGCCCGATACGCCGCTCAACAAATCCGTTTTCGAGGATGTGCGCGACCGCGCTGGACAGGCTTACAAGGCTGTCGGACAAGCCGTTCCAGTCATTTGGGCGGACGGCACCTATCGTCAGGAAATTAGCCACATCGCTAATACGGTCGTGCAAAACGCTAAGCAGTCCTTCCCGAATCTGCTCGCCACACCGCAGATTGATCGGCTGGTTAATGAACTGCGCCAGCCCGGTGCCAACGTATTTTCGCCGGAAGCCGGCCTCGCGCTCGTTAAGCGGCTGCGCTTTGATGCCAATGCCCACTTTCAAGCACGCGATAACCCAGAGACTCTGGCCCTTGCAGTAGCGGAACGGCAAGCGGCGACTGCAATAGATGACTTGATGGATCGGCAGATCACGGGCTGGGGCAAGCCAGATGTGATCGCCCAGTATCGAGCGGCCAGGCAACAGATTGCCAAGTCATACGATGTTGAGGCCGCCACCAATCCATCGACCGGCGACGTCAACGCTCAACGCATTGCGGCTTTAACCAGGCTTAATCGCGCTGGGGTGGCGCGAAGCCAGCTTACCGGCGAACTTGAGACGATTGCCAATGCCGCGAACGCCTTTCCAAAGGCGATGCAGCCGCCTTCGGGTTTTGGCCATGACGAGGGCTGGAGCGCCTTGGATTTCTTCGCTGCCGTCGGCTCGGCGGCGGCTGGGCATCCAGGGGCAGCTGCTGCGGTTGTTGCGCGACCGGTCATTCGGACGGGGGTACTCACTGGACCATATCAGGATTGGATGACCCGGTGGGGGCCGGCGGCGTCAACTTGGATGCCCCCTACCTCCGTCGCGCCATTGCCGTTGCTGACACAGCCGGGGCTAACGGCCGTTGTTCCGCCGAGCGGCGACCTGGCAGCCCATATCGATCCTGCCTACGGCATCATCGCGACAACGCCGCCACAGCAATAATCACGGCCACTCAATTCCGTATTTGCCAGCTGCTTCATCAGAAAGCCGATCAACGCGTTCGCGAAAACGCTCGTCATCACGCAGCGGCTGATGCCGGCGTTCGCGCCATTCGTCATACATATCCGCGACTTTGCAGTATGCAAAAAATATCAGGACGCCGAGAATGAGATGCGACATAGCCCGGTGCGCCTTTATTTGAGTAAGTGCAGGTTGGTCAGGATGGCGATCGTCGATGCGATCACCCCGGCCATGCCGAAGACCACGATGACGATGCCGGTGAACATCGCCATCAGCGACGGCTTGCTGTCGATCTTGGCTTCGAGCCGGATCAGATCGACGCGTAGCTCAATGCGCAGAGCGTTCAGCTCGTCGTGCAGCGTTACAAGCGTGATGTCAGCCATCACGGCAGCAACCGTTGCACGCGGTGGATCAGTTCGGCTGTATCGATTCGGTAGTCCCAGTAATCAAGTAGCGCATGCTCGTTGAGCTTGATCCACGCGCTCACGGCTTGCAGGTCGTCTGCTGACAATTGGCCGGCGACGAGTCGGGGCATCGGGCGTACAGCGACGGTGGCAAGGTTCCCTGGTAGCACGCGGGTGCCGTGCGACTGATTGACTTTGACCCGAGCGTCGTGGCGGGCGCGGCCGCGCTCGGATGCCCAAACGACCATCGGCAGTCCGGTGGTTTGCGGATAAAGGTTCGCCATTTCGAAGAAGTCTTCGGTCATGCTTCAGCAGGCCCAATAACTGCGGCAACCCGGCGAAGGCTGCTGTTGCTGCCATTCCTCATTCGCTCGCCGCTGTTGGTCGAAGAACTGCTCCTGCTGCTGCTCCATCCGCTGATTGGCTCGAAACTGATCCCCCTCTCTTTGGAATGCGTTCCCGTCGAAGTTTCCATTGGAGTCGGTAAACTGCGCCGCAGCTGGAGTTGCTGTGACCCCTGCAGATGTTGCCAGCGGGATTGCGATAGCCGTAGCAAGAACGATAGTTTTGAACATAGCCATTGATCGTGTCTCCTACACACGGTTGATGGTTAGAGGCTCGTTTGCCGGTGACACGGCGGCGGGCCTCGCCTTCTAAA
>DASXMC010000728.1:0-5564 GCA_036495885.1 Allostellaceae bacterium
TCGTCGAAGCTGGTGACGGCGTCTACCGCCCAAACCGCCGCGATCACCGCGCAGCGGTCGCGCAGCGCGTTGACCGGCCGCGGCGGCCCCTTGAGCCGTCGAGCGCTGTCGTCAGTGTTAAGTGCCACGATCAACCGATCGCAATGCGCGCGCGCCGCGGCGAGCAAGGCGATGTGGCCGGCGTGCATGATGTCGAAGCACCCGTTGGTGAAACCTACCGAGAGGCCCCGGTCCTTCCAGCGACGAACCAACGCTTCGATTTCGGTCACGCTCAAGTATTTTGCCGGGTTCTGGTCCGCGACATGGCTTTCACGCGAGCGCTCCCGGATCAGTTCGTCGATCTCCACGGTTGCGGTGCCGAGCTTGCTGACGACGATACCCGCGGCGGTGTTGGCCAGCCGCATGGCCGACGGCATCGGCTGACCGGCAGCATGGGCCAAAGCTAAGACGCCGATCACCGTATCCCCGGCGCCCGATACGTCAAAGACCTCGCGAGCGCGGCTCCTCTCGACGTGCACGTCGCCCGCGACTTCGACCAGGATCATGCCTTTTTCGGAGCGCGTGACGAGGATAGCCGCCGCCTCGGCGTCGTGCATGACTTTGCGCGCCGCGGCAACGACCTCGGCATCGCCTGCGACCGGCATGCGCGAGGCAAGCGACAACTCCTTCAAATTGGGAGTGATGCAGGTCGCGCCCCGATAGCAACCGAAATCCTCGCTTTTGGGATCGACAAAGACCGGAAGGCCGGCCGCCCGCCCCCGCTCTATGGCGAAATTGACAACCCCCGGACTGAGCACGCCTTTCCCGTAATCTGACAGCACTACGGCATCGACGTTGGCGAGGGCGCGCTCGTAGCCAGCCAACACCCGGCGTTCCTCCGATTGCGCCAATTCGCCGACCGATTCCTCATCGACGCGAATGATTTGTTGATGCGAAGCGATATACCGGGTCTTGCAATTCGTCGGCCGCCCTGCCGTGGTCAAATGCGCGCCGACCAAACCAGCCGTTCCCTCGATCAATGCCTCTACTTCCGCACCCGCCCGGTCGCGCCCGAGCAGCCCCATCAGGATCGCCCTGCCGCCCAATGAGGCGATATTGCGGGCGACATTGCCGGCCCCGCCGAGCATGCCTTGGGTGCGCTTGAGCAGCAGAACCGGGACCGGCGCTTCCGGCGAGATCCGCTCGGTCTCACAATAGGCGTAGCAGTCGAGCATGATGTCGCCGAGACACAGGATTGTCGTCCTGGAAAAATCCATGACCCCGCAAGATCCCCACGTGATTGGCCGCATCGATATTACCGTTTTTGCGGTGGGGGGCCAGCGAGAGCGCGACGCCGAAAACTGTGGAGGAGGCGTCCCGGCGGGAGGCGACTGCTAGTGAACCGCCGGCCGCGCCTCAAGCCGGAGGCGGGAAGCGGGCGATCCAGTGGCGGGCGATATCCTCGCGCCGGCAGAGCCACACGCGGTCGTGGCCGTGCAAATACTCGATAAAGCGAGTGAGCGCCTTGGCGCGGCCGGGATGGCCGGTCAGCCGCATGTGGAGTCCGATCGACATCATGCGCGGCCGGTCGGCACCCTCCCCATAAAGCACATCGAAGCTGTCGCGCAAAAAGGCGAAAAAATCCTCCCCCGTTCCAAAAACGCCGCGGCCAAACTTTGAATCGTTGGTGGTCAGCGAATAGGGAACGACAAGATGCGGCGTAGTCGTGGTCGGGCTCTGTCTGGGCACCCGTACCCAGTAGGGCAGCTCATCATTGTAGGTGTCGCTGTCGTAGAGAAACCCGCCGTGCTCGACGATCAGGCGGCGGGTGTTCTCTGATGGGGCATAGCGGCAGTACCAGCCGCACGGCGTCTTGCCGGTCGTACTTTTGATCAATTCGACCGCGGCGGCGATCTGGCGGCGCTCCTCGTCCTCGGGCAGGCCCGGATGGTTGGTCCAGCGATAGCCATGGCTGCAGATGTCCCAGTCGCTCTCTGCAATCGCCGCCGCAGCCGCCGGATTGGCCTCAAAGGCGCGAGCGCAGCCAAAGATCGTCACCGGCACCTGATAGCGGGTGAAGATGCGATGGAGCCGCCAAAAGCCGACACGCGAGCCATATTCGAACATGCTCTCGGCGGCGAGATCGCGTCCCCGCACCTCCGGCTCGGCGCCGACCATCTCGGTCAGGCCGCCTTCCGAGACGCCGTCGCCGGCCGGATAGGAGAGCTCCGAGCCCTCCTCGAAGTTGATCACGAAGTTGACCGCGATCCGGGCATCGTCGGGCCAACCGGCATGCGGCGGCTCGGCACCGTAGCCGACAAAGTCGCGGGTCATTGCTTGTCTCCATCGGGGTCGGGATACCAATCGTCGAGCAAAATCTGGTCGGCCGTATAGGGGCAATCGGCGGGCAGCCGGTCAGCAGCCCGCTCTTCGCCGTGGCCTTGTAAGGCCAGTGCGGCTCGCCGCCGGCCGTCGCGGTAAAGCCGCGTCAGCATCATCTCGGCGTCGCGGCGTAATGCCGGGGAAAGCTTGTCTCCCAATGTTGAGCGCGCTTCGGCGATCGAACCCATCCAATCAAAGCGAGGCGCCCCGGCCGGCGAATAGGCGAGCTTCAGGAGGTGCTCGATGATGCGGCGGATCTGGCTGCGGACCGCGTCGCGTTCGCTTTTGCCCAAATCCGCGATCTCCTCGGCGACATGCTCGCGATCAAAACGGTTGTCGGCAACCTCCATCGACCGCAGCACCGCTGCCTGCTGCTGGGTCCAGGCATAAAAATCCTCGTCGTAGCGCGGCCCGTCGGGCTTCATTTCAACCTCATCGGAGCACATCGCGGTCAGGGGCCCGTGCTTGGGCGATCGGGGTACCAATCCTCGCGACAGATATCGTCGAGCAAATATGGACAAATCTGCGGGATCACCGCGGCAGCGGCGGGTTCGCCGTATTCGCGCAAGCTGGCTTCGGCGCGCTTTCGCGCGTCGGCGTATAGTCTGTCCAACTGCGCCTGCATTTCGTGCGATAAACTTGGGCTTATGATGTCCGACAAGGTCTGCCGGGCATCGCGGATTGTCTCGATCCATCCGAACCGAGGCGGTTGGGCCGGCGAATGCGCGAGCTTCAAGAGATGCTCGAGGATGCGGCGGATCTGACTTCGCGCCGCATCGCGCTGGCTTTTCCCCAAATCCTCGATCTCCTCGGCGACATGCTCGCGATCAAAACGGTTGTCGGCGACCTCCACTGACCGCAATACCGCTGCCTGGTGTTGGGTCCAGGCGTAAAAATCCTCGTCGTAGCGGGGTCCGTCAGGCATGGATGCCCCTTCAATCAAAAGCGGATGTCCTGCGGCGGCAGGCCGAACTCGGATCGGCCGAAAATAAACGAGGCGCGCTCGGGATTGTTGCCGGCATGCGCGCGCATGGCGTGCACATCGCGCCACGCGCGCTGGATCGGGTTGTCGAGAAAGATGCCATGCCCGCCGCTCGCTTCGAGCAGCCGGTCGACGGCATAGACGCTGCGGTCGATCGCCTTGCCCGAATCCCAGCGAAAGCGGGCGCGGGCGGGAAGCGGTATTTCGCGCCCGCCGCGGGCGAGCGTCATCATCTCGGCGAAATTGGCTAGCATGCGCTCGCGTGCGGCGTCGATTTCGGCTGCCGCCTCGGCGAGCCGGTATTGCATGAACGGGTCTTCTACCGCGCGCGAGCCGTCGCGCACATTGACCCGCCGCGCCGCTTGCTCGCAGAACGTCGTGAGCGCCCCCTGCGCAGCACCAATCGCCGGCGAGACGATGCCGTAGGTGAAAATGAGACCGAACGGCAGCCGGAAGAGCGGCGCGTCGTTGACCGCCCTTCCCGGGTGGTTCAGCGCAAAGGCGTCACGATAGGAATGGGTGCGGTATTCGGGCACAAAGGCGTCATCGACGACGACGTCCTTGCTGCCGGTGGCAGCGAGCCCCATGACATGCCAGTTGTCGTCGATCCGGTAGTCGTCCCGAGGCAGCAGAAATACGCGCGCGTCGGCTGGCTCACTCGGTGCCGTGGGCGGGGCCACACCGCCGAGCACCGCCCATTGGCAATGGTCGCAACCGCTCGAAAACGACCAGCGGCCCTTTATGCGATAGCCGCCCTTGACGCGCTCGACGGTCCCGGTCGGCGCCAGCGAGGTGGACAGCTGGACGCTGTCGTCCTCGCCCCACACATCCTCCTGCGCCTGCGGATCGAGGATCGCCAGATGCCAGTTGTGGACGCCGAGCACGCCCAGGATCCAGCCGCTCGACCCGCAGACCGCGGCGACCTCGCTCACCGCCTGGTAAAAGACGCCGGGGTCGAGCTCGTAGCCGCCATAGCGCTTTGGCTGCAACGCGCGAAAAAGGCCCGCTTCCTGAAAATCGGCGAAGGTTTCGTCCGGCATCCGGCGCAGCTGTTCGGCGCGCGCGGCGCGTTCGCGCAGCGCCGGTAGCAAACAGCGCACGCGGTCCAGGTACTCTTCAGGGGTCATTGGATCTGCGCTCCCGGTACGGCAGCAAAGATGGTCGTGCGACCGCAGACTTCTACCGGCCGCGGAGCTGGCCGACAACGGGAGCGAACGCGCTCAGATACGGCTCACGAATCGTGAAATAGGAAAAGCCCCAGCGCTGGCGGCGCGCCAATAAATCTTCGGCCATCTGATCGATCGTCCCGACCAGCACAAAGGGGCTGTCGAGGATCTCCTCGGGGGTGAGTTGGTGCCAATCGCGCGCGAGCTCCCCGGCTGCCCGCGAACGGTCATCGGCTACGACGACCCGTTGGACCAGCGCGTTCAGTTCCAGGCTGGCGAACCGGTCGCCGGAGACCTCCCGGACAAGCTGGACTCGGTCGTCGGCGCCTGCCGCCTTCCATCCCGAGAGGTCGGGCGCCGTGCCGCCGCGACGGAATGTGATGCCCGAGAAGCCGACGATGTCGGCTTCCTGGGCGGCCAGCGTCAACAGGCGACGCCCATTGCCGCCAATTGCGATCGGAGGCCGAGGCCGCTGGACGGGGGGAGGATGGATCTTGTGGTCGGTCACGCAATAATGCCGCCCGACAAAGGTGAAGGGCTCCCCACTCATCATCCCCTTAATGATGGTGACCGCCTCTGCCAGCCGCTCGACCCGGGTGCCCCCCGGATCGAAGCGCAACCCGGCCTGTTCGTATTCGGCCTTTATATGGCCGGCCCCCAGGCCGAGCAGAAACCGACCGCCGGTCAGAAGGTCCACGGTTGCCGCCTCGCGCGCCACCAGCACCGGATGCCGAAAGTCGTTGTTGAGGACATTTGTGCCCACCCGGAGCGACATTGTTGCCTCGGCGGCGCTGACGAGAGCGGGAATGGGCGCCAAGAGCTCGCTGAGGTGATCGGGGACCGTCAGCACGTCGTAGCCGAGCGCTTCGATCCGCCGCGCCTTCTCGACCCATTCCGCCCGTGAACGCGACGGGCCGACATTGACCCCGAACCGAAAGGGCTTCATGCGAGCAACCTAAACCGCATATTGAAGTCGGGATAGGGGGTGACACGTAGCGGCGACGGGAGAAGCGGATGCGGGCGACGGTGAACGGTACCGGTATCGGGCAGCCGGT
>DASXMC010000729.1:0-2790 GCA_036495885.1 Allostellaceae bacterium
TCGTACCACAGAAAGGGCGTGATGCCTTGTATCGCCATGAGTTGAGTCCTGAACTTCGGGGATGTTTCGAGAGCGTTGACATTTAGGTTGATACCAACATATTATCGGCCATGTCAAGCACCGAAGAACCTTGTTTCGAGATCACGCTTCTGGTTCGAGACACTTGTCTGTGCCTACATCTGCAGCGCGCGGGGCGGGCGGTGGCGCGGCATTTCGACCGCGCGTTTCGGCCGCTCGATCTGACCAGCGGCCAGTTTTCCGTGCTGATGTCGCTCAATCGCCCGCAGCCGCCGAGCATCGGCGACGTCGCACGGCTGCTGGCGATGGACCGCACCACCTTGACCGCTAATTTGAAGCCGCTCGAACGTCGCGGGCTCGTCGAGATTACTGCGGACGGCGCCGACAAGCGGACCCGGCGCCTGAGCTTGACCCCGGCCGGGCGGGTATTGCTGGCGGCTGCGGTTCCGGTGTGGCGCCAGGGTCATGCCGGGCTAGAGCGGCTCGTTGCGCCAAGCGCCGACACCCTGCGCGACAATCTTCGGATTTTGTCCTCCCTCGAGTTGTCCTCCGGTGCGGTCTAGCCCCGTTTGGCACCTGCCGCGCGCTTGCGGCGGATCGAGCCTCGGCTTAAGTTCGCGCTAGTTGGCCCGAAGCAATCAGGCCCCAGGTAATTAGGCTCCAGCAATCGGGAGAGCGCAGTGATCAAACTAACGGGCATCGGCCACGTCAATTTGCGGGTCGCCGATCAGGAGGCTTCAAAGCGGTTCTATCGCGATATTCTCGGCTTTGTCATCGCCGAGGAAGACCCCGATCATGGCGGCGTGTTCATGACCTTGGGCGAGAATTTCCACACGCTCGACATCGGCCAGCATCCGACGCCCGAGGTGGCGCAGCGCCCGCGCCGCGATCAAATCGGTCTCGCCCACATCGCTTTCCAGGTCGGCAGCTATCAGGCTTTGCGCGAAGCTTACAAGCACTTGGCGGAGAGCAACGTCACGATTCTGCGCGCGACCAACCACGTCAACCAGCGCAGCTTTTATTTTGCCGACCCCGACGGCAATACGCTCGAGATCTACTACGAGATGCAACACGCGCTGCAGTTGTTCGCCGGAGGGCGCTCCGACGACGATGAGGCATTGCCGGTCAGCGGCAAGGGCGACCCATTGCCGGCCTGGCTGCTCGAGGATTGGCCCGGACCGGAGATGACCGCACGGATCGAGCGCCTGCGTCAGCAGCACCGGGAGCCTGCCCGGGCCTAAGCGCCGCAATTAGGCACCTCGCCCCGCCTGCGGGGAGAGGGCGGAGGCGTGCAGCGGCTCCGGGTGGGGGGCAGATCGCCCCACGCGCCGAGGTTGTGCAGTCGCGAACGGCGCCCCCCTCTCCGCAAGCGGGGCGAGGGGGGAGCGCGCCGCGCCATTCCACTCGCCTCGTTATATTTGCGAATTTACGCCAACTAGGAATGGCTGGCCTGCTGCTTCGGTAGCAGGAAAGCGGCGAAGTTGACGCTGCTGCGGACGGCACCGCCGTGGTTCCATTGTTATTTTAGCGGAAGCCGGGTGCGTCCGCCGGTCAGGGCGGGCGGGGCGCCGGCCAGCATTGGAGTTGGGGAGAGCGAATGCATTTCTCGTCTCGTGTCGAACGGTTCAGCGGGCCGGGACGGGGTGCTTGGAGCATCCAGCAGGAAGCCGCCTTGTTGCGCGACACCGGCCACGACGTGATCTCTCTGACGATCGGCGATCCCGATCAGCCGACGCCGGCGCCGATTGTCGAGGAGACGATCGCGGCGCTGCGCCGCGGGCGGACCGGCTATGCCCCGACAATCGGCTATCCGCAATTGCGCGCCGCGATCGCCGCCCGCTTTGCTTCGCGCACCGGCCAGCCCTGCGCGGCCGAGAACGTGACGGTAACGCCCGGGGCCCAGGGCGGGCTTTACTGCGCGCTGCAATCTCTCGCCGGCGCGGGCGACGAGGTCATCGTGCCCGAACCAGCCTACGCCACTTACGAAGGGGTCGTCGCCGCCAGCGGGGCGGAGATGGTCATGGTGCCGTTGCCGGCCGAGCGCGGTTTTCATCCCGATCTCGACAGTATCGAGGGTGCGGTGACGCCGCGCACGCGGGTCGTGTGGATCAACACTCCCCACAACCCGACTGGCACTGTCCTGACCGCCGACGAGATTGGCGGCATCGCCGCAATTTGCCGCCGTCACGATTTGTGGCTGGTTTCCGACGAGGTCTACGAGGATCTGGCCTTTGCCCGGCCGCATCTGAGCCCGTGGTCGCTGCCGGGCATGGCCGAGCGCACGGTCGTCGTGTCGAGCCTGTCGAAATCGCACGCGATGCCGGGCTTCCGCTTCGGTTGGGTGATCGGACCGCCGGCCCTCGGTCGCCATCTCTTTTCGTTGCTGCTGTCGATGACCTATGGCAGCCCGCCCTTCATCCAGGAGGGCGCCATGGCAGCGTTCGCCGGCGAACTGCCTGAAGTCGCCGGGTATCGTGAGGACTACCGGCGGCGCGCGGCACTGATGTCGAGCATTCTCGCCGCGGCCCCCAATTGTCGGGCGATCCCGCCCGAGGGCGGCATGTTTGTTCTGCTCGATATTCGCGGCACCGGCATGGTGGCGCAGGTATTCGCGCGTGAGTTGTTGGAAAGCGAAGACGTCGCGGTTTTGCCGTGCGACGCGTTTGGGCCGAGCGCGGCGGGCCATTTGCGCATCTCGCTAACCGAGCCCGACGCCCGCCTTGCCGAGGCCGGTCGCCGCATCGTCCGGTTCGCCCAAACCGTCGCCGCCCG
>DASXMC010000730.1:0-1524 GCA_036495885.1 Allostellaceae bacterium
TCCAGTCTGCGCCATGACCGGTGTTGTGGCGAATATTACCGCTGCGACCACCATCAATATTCCGAGTGTCCTCATCGCGTTCCTCCGCACCCCATGACTTTTCGCGTGCCAAAATAATTCCCCGCGGCGCGCGGCGGACCGAGGCGATTTACCGCGACCTGTCCGCTGCGACCGGGGATGCCGGGGCATCGGCAACCGCGATGCAGGCACGCGGCAGATTGCTCATCAGCAATGGTTTGGCGTGCGAGGGCGGCGGATGCAGCGCCTCCGGGGTGAACCACCAGGCGAGCTCCTTGCCGCAGCCGTCGCCCGGCGGCGGCGGTGCCTGGTCGTGGCATTCCGGCTGATCGGGCGGGCATCGGAGCCGCATGTGGAAATGATAGTCATGGCCCCACCATGCTCGGATCTTGGTCAGCCAGGCGCGGTCCGATCCGGCCTCACGGCACAATTCGCGCTTGATCGCCGGATTGACAAAAATCCGTGCCACTTGCGGTTCGCTTACCACCGCCCGGTACATCTTCAGATAAGAGCTGTTCCACACCGCCGGGTTGATCTCGAGGCCATCGGGTGCGACGACGTCGGTCGCGGACATTTCGTCCCGTTCGGGACGGCTCAGGCGCCGGTTCGGCATCGGTGTCAGCCAGATATCGGCTTCGATCCCGAGCTGGTGCGAGCCGTGGCCGGTCAGCATCGGTCCGCCGCGCGGTTGTGCTATGTCGCCGATCAGGAAGCCCGGCCAGCCGGCCTCAGCCGGCATTTCTGCCGCCAGCCGCTCGATAAATTGGATCAAATAGGGGTGGCCCCAGGCGCGGTCGCGCGACGGCCGCATGACCTGCCAATTGGGGCCATCAGCCGGCAGCTCGACCGCACCTTCGACACAGCCGCGCTCATAGGAGCCGATCGCCTCGGGGCGCCCCGGCGCCGGGGTTGTCTCCAGACCGAAGATGCGCTGTGCGGCGTCTTGCGGCAGATGCGCCAGCAGTGACGCGCGATGCGCCGCCGCCTCGGACACGGTGTCCTGCGCCAGTGCGGTACCGCAGAGCGCGCATAATGCGATGATCGCCGTCAGGATTTGGGCTGCGCAGATCACCGCTCGCGACCGAGAACTGGTTATTGGCATGCTACCAAATCTCCGCGAATGCGATGCGAGTGCAGGAACCCGGCTCGCGCCCAACCGAACAGCTGCGGCACCCGCCGGCGAGCGAAAGATCGCCTGCCCTGCGCGGTGCAGTTGCCGTCGCCGATGACGCCAATTTGAGGTTTTGTCGTCCCTTCCGATCTGCTCGGAATACTGCGAATTTACAGCAGAATTCATCCCGAGATTGAATAGCTCCCGAAGCCAACCGGCCTTTCGCAACCGCAGCGCGGACGCCGGCCCAGGCGACTTTGGCAAAGCCGAACCCATCCCAGACTTTTCCAATCATGCCGCCGACCGCCTCCCAGCTCGGCATCGGGCGGGAGTATCCGACGCGAGTCGGGCAATTTTGCGGTCGGCGTCACATTGACCCACAGTGAATGAATTTA
>DASXMC010000731.1:0-2875 GCA_036495885.1 Allostellaceae bacterium
TCGTGGCAATGTCGTGCCAGCCGATCCAGATCAGCGGCCGCAACTGGATCAGCCGTCGTGCCGCGGCCGAGGCGATCCGCCACGATCCGGAGTGGGCCAGCGGCTATTACGAGCGGAACCCCAGCTATTATCTGTGGACCGCGGCGGCGAATTCATTGCGCACCGAGAGTGCGACGCGCATCCAGGAATTGGCGCCGACCCGCGCCGCGGCCGACGCCCTCTATGAAGAGCGCCTCGCCCAGGCCGCCAAGGGTGACGCCAACGACCAGCTATGGGCGATCGAGGCGATTATGGACTACGACCCCGAGCCCGGCCTCGACCGGATCAAGGCCAAGGTGCTGTTGATCAACGCCGAAGAGGACGAGGCCAATCCGCCGGAGCTCGGCACCAGCGAGCGCGCAATGCAGCGCGTTCGCCATGGCCGCTATGTCTTGATCCCAGCCAGCGAAAAGACCCACGGGCATTTCACCCATTTCTATGCCGAGGTATGGAAACCTTACCTGGTCGACTTCATGCAATCCCTCGACCCGCCGCTCGAAGCCGCCGCCGAATAGCTCCGGCCCGCATCACCGGATAGCTGAGGCGATGCCTCTCCGATCCCGCAGGTTTGCTGCGCCTTGTCGCGCGTGGTCTATCGCTCGCCGAGATAAGCCAAGGTCGGGATGTAGGCATCGGCGACCTGCGGGTTCATCTGCAGGATGCCGAAGGTGTTGGGGGCGAAACTATAGTCGGCCTCCGGGTAACCTTGCGTCCAGCTTGCGACCCAATCGACCTGCAGATAGTCCTGGGTCCCGGGTGCGAGCTCTAATGTTGTTGCCTGAGGGGTCGGCAAACCGAGGGGCTGAACCGTGAAGCGGTAGGTACCAGGTGCGAAATCGCGATAGAAGGTGGTTCCGGGCGCGATCGCGGCGACCGGCGCGCCGTTGGCATAAATCTCCGGCGAAAATGCCGCAACGGCGCCGAATTGCGGCGTCAGCTGGCCTCGGAAAAACCACACCCGGGCCATTCCTGGCCGCGGCGCCGGAACCGTCGCCGGCGAGGCCGTCTGGGTCGCCTCGGCGCAGCCGGCAAACACCGCCAGGCACAAACCGACGACGAGCGAAAGTGAGAGATGGCGACGCGGCATGACCGTTCTCCGAACGCGGAACTGACTGCAGAACACGTAATCTACACGTAATCTCGCTGAATCGTCCCGGCCTCGGGCCACGCGATCAAATTATCGTGACCGGGATGCCCGGGCACTCGGACGACAAACTTCCGGCGATAACCGACGCGAGAACGGGTGCCATCGATTTTCACCAGACGTTGCGGTCGGGCTGGCCGCAGACGCATGTGAATACCATTTACATAACCGGGATCACTGAATTGACAGATCGGGTCGATGAGCTGGTCGGGACGAGGGCAGGACGGGCGCCGCAGCTACCATCACGGCAATCTGCGCGAGGCGCTGATCGAGGCCGCCCTCGAGCTGATCGCCAAAAAGGGACCGGCCGGCTTTACGTTTGCCGATGCCGCACGCTGGGCGGGGGTCAGTTCGGCCGCACCCTATCGCCACTTCCGCGACCGCGAGGAGCTGATTGCCGATGTCGCGCGCCGCGGCTTCGAGCTGTTCGCGGATCGGCTCGAGCATGCCTGGGACGACGGTCGCCCCAATCCCTTTACCGCGTTCGAGAATGTTGGCCGCGCGTATCTCGCTTTTGCCCGCGACGAACCCGCCTATTATTCCGCAATGTTTGAGGCGGGACTGTCGTTCGATGACGATCCGGCATTGCGCCAGGCCTCCGATCGCAGCTTTGCCGTATTACGCCAGGCCTCTGATGCATTATGTGCCCGACTGCCGCCGGAAAAACGGCCGCCGGCCTTGATGATGAGCCTGCATGCCTGGGCATTGTCGCACGGCATCGCGTCGCTGTTTTCGCGCGGCGACGGAGGACGGCGAAAGCTGCCGATGGCTCCCGAAGAACTGCTCGAGGCCGGAATGCTGATCTACCTACAGGGATTGGGGGTCATTCCCGAACCGGTCGACACAAAGGCGGAATCGCGCAAGGCTTGACAGAAGCGGCGGGCGAATATATGTAAATGTTAGAAACATTTACATGGTGCGAGCATGCATCATCACCTCGGGGCGCATTTGCACGGTCTCGGCGGACCGGGATTGATCGGGTTGGCCATCGTCGGCTTCACGTTGTGGTCGGAACGCTTGGATGACATCGGCAAGCCGGCATGGATCGGGCTGACGGTGCTGAGCTTTCTGATCTGGTGGCCGCTCGGTCTTGTGGTTCTTGGCTATCTGGTAGGGAGTGGACGAATGGCGTGCTGGACTGAGGGTGCTGGGCCGCGCTGGCAGCGCCGGATGGAGCGAATGCAGGGTCGTATGGCGCGGATGCAGGCGGCGGCCGAGCGCTGGGGCTGCGGCGCCAGGACGGCCGGCACCAGCAATTACCGCGCAGCAACCGGAAATCGCGCCTTTGACGAGTATCGCACCGAGACCCTGCGCCGGCTCGAAGATGAACAACGCGAATTCATAGAATTTCTCGACCGGTTGCGCCACGCCAAGGACAAGGCCGAATTCGATGAATTCATGGCCGAGCGGCGCCGTCACTCGGAAGGTCCGGCCGCTCAGCCGCAAACCATCTGAGGGCCGCATCCGCACCAGCTTCACCGCTGGGTGTCTCAACCGAAGATCATTCGCATCGGTGCCCCCGCTTCAAGCGGGGCACCGTGCAACAGTGGAAGGGCGCTGCGACGGCGCCCTTCCTGCTTTCGCGGTGTGCTGGTCCGGCTGGGAGCCGCTGCTGTTCAAGCTCCGTGTTTATCGGCGCCGCCGCCTGATCGAGCAGGGCTTTACGCAAAGGCGCGTTTGAAGGCGGCCCAG
>DASXMC010000732.1:0-1773 GCA_036495885.1 Allostellaceae bacterium
ACGTCGACCGGCTTGCCCTTGCGTGTTGCCGCCATCCCGCCTCCTCCCGCCGCACGCCCACATCTCATCGAACATCCGTATGCAACATGCCGGCAGATAGCCGCTATTGCAACCGGACCTGTTAAAACAATTGGGCAGAAAGCAGGAATCAGCTGATCGGTGGCCGCGCGGAGAAGCCTTTCTGCACCCGGTTCAACGAGGCGACGCGTCGCGCATGATCACCACCTCGTTGGGAGCAACGAGGTTCAAGGCCGCGCGCACCCGCTCGTCGAGCAGATCGGGATCGAGGTGGCCGGGGCTGAGATCGGACACCTTGCGGTCGAGCGCGTTATGCTCGACTTGAAGCGCTGCCAGACGGGCGTCTTCGGCTTGCAGCTGTCGGACGAGGCGCTGCCAAGCCTGCAGACCGCGCTCGCCAATGACGAGGTTGTAAGCAAAATAGCCGGTGAGCGCGATCCCGAGGGCGGGAACGACCGCCGCCTGCGCCCATCGGCGGATCATGCGCGTGAGGGTCATTGCGCAAGTCGATCACTCGTTGCTTCGCGCGTCAACCTGCGCGCGCCGCAGCTAGGTCCTGCGGGCTAAAACCGAACGGCCGGCGAAAACCGCCGAGGGGCCCAGCTGCTCTTCGATTCGCAGCAACTGGTTGTATTTGGCGAGCCGGTCGGAGCGCGACAGCGATCCGGTCTTGATCTGTCTGGCATTGGTGGCGACCGCCAGATCCGCAATCGTCACGTCCTCGGTCTCGCCCGAGCGGTGTGAAAAGACCGTACCCCAAGCCGCGCGCTGGGCGATCTCGACGGCTTCGAGCGTTTCGGACAGGGTGCCGATCTGGTTGACCTTGACGAGCAATGCGTTGGCGGCGTTGCGGGCGATGCCGTCGCGCAGGCGCTGCGGGTTGGTGACAAAGACATCGTCGCCGACGAGCTGGGTCTTTTGCCCGAGTTCGCGGGTCAGCAAGGCCCACCCATCCCAATCGTCTTCCGCCATCCCGTCTTCGATCGACACGATCGGGTAGCGCTCGACGAGATCGCGCCAATAACCCGCGAGTGCGTATGAATCAAAGCTTTTGCCGTCGAGCTGGTAGGCGCTGTTGCGATAAAACTCGCTTGCGGCCGGGTCGAGGGCTAAGACCACATCGTCGCCGGGATGATAACCCGCGGCTTCGATTGCCTGCATGATGAACCCGAGGGCTTCATCGGCCGAGGCGAGGTTCGGCGCAAACCCGCCTTCGTCGCCGACATTGGTGTTGTGGCCGGCATCGGCGAGCTTCTTGCGCAAGGTGTGAAAAATCTCGGAACCGGCGCGGATGGCTTCACTCACGGAGGCGGCGCCGACCGGCATGATCATGAATTCCTGGATATCGATCGGATTGTCGGCGTGCACCCCGCCATTCAGGATGTTCATCATCGGCACCGGCAAGGTGCGGGCGAAAACGCCGCCGACATAACGGTAGAGCGGCTGGTCGAGATCGGCCGCGGCGGCCTTGGCGGCGGCGAGGCTCGTGCCGAGGATCGCGTTGGCGCCGAGCCTGGCCTTGTTCGGTGTGCCGTCGAGCTCGATCAGGGTGCGGTCGATCGCCAGCTGATCCGCGGCGTCAAACCCCGACAGGGCGTCAAAGATTTCGCCGTTGACCGCTTCGACCGCCTGGCGCACGCCGCGACCGCCATAACGGGTTCCGCCGTCGCGCTTTTCGATCGCCTCATGCGCGCCGGTCGAGGCTCCCGAGGGCACCGCCGCGCGGCCGGTCGTGCCGTCGTCCAAGGTTACCTC
>DASXMC010000733.1:0-3122 GCA_036495885.1 Allostellaceae bacterium
CTCACGATCGGCGCGATTTTCCTACCGGGTGTTGCTGACGAAGCTGGGCGGCTCCAATCGAGGAAAGCCAGCCCACGAGCTCGAAAGCGGTAAGACCGGTGGCCGTTCTCCTTATCGGCATCGGCCTGTTCGCCTTCTTTGCTGCGTTGTTCCGCGTCATTGCAGACAGCTGTCGGCGAGCTTCCGCCAAAAAGCCCTCGAGCAGCGACTGCGCCCGTAAGTCAAGTCACTCGTTTCGTCCACTAAACACCAGGGACGCCTAGGTTCGACCACCCTCGTATATTGGACATATATAGCGACCGGTCCTTGTAAGCTATTGTCAGCAGTGGCGTCCCCTACCGGATTCGAACCGGTGTTGCCGCCGTGAGAGGGCGGTGTCCTGGGCCTCTAGACGAAGGGGACGCGGCGCCGACCGGTTAAATAGCCGGTGTCGCAGGCGACGGCAAGCGCGTCGGGGCCGCCCTGAGATCGCTGCGGCTCATTCGCGAAAATTGACGTATTGCAGCGGCTGTTCGATCTTGAGGTCGCGGATTACCGCGATCGCGCCTTGCAAATCGTCGCGTTTCTTGCCCGTCACCCGCAGCTCTTCGCCCTGTATCGATACCTGTACTTTGAGCTTGCTGTCTTTGATCTCGCGGATCAACTGCCGGCCGAGATCGGCATCGACCCCTTGCCGCAACGCGATTGTCTGGCGGACCGTGTTGCCCGCTGCTTTTTCCGGCGGCTGATAGTCGAGCGCACCCGGTTCGACCTTGCGTCGGGTCAGATGAACTTTTAGCAATTCGTGCATCTGCTTCAGCTTCAGATCGTCGTCAGCGACCACCGTCAGCACGCCCTCTTTGCGTTGGATCGAGCATTTGCTGCCCTTGAAGTCAAACCGGGTCGCGATTTCACGGGTCACACCGGCGACCGCGTTGTCGACCTCGGCGAGATCGATCCGCGAGACGATGTCAAAGCTCGGCATGTGTCCCTCCCTAGAACTGCGCAGATCGACGCCTTGGCCGGCATATAGCGCAAATGGCCGATAGGATCAGTCCCGATATTTGCGCTCGAATCCCGAAGTTTCCATCGCCCGCCGCAAAAAGCCTGCCACCTGCCGGTAAGTCGCGTCATAGGGCAGGCGCTGCGGCGGTGCTGTTGTCGCTTCGTCGGTCGGGGCGCGCCGGGCCCATTCGGCAACCGAGCGGCTCCGCTCGGCATCGGCGAGGATAAACTCAACGGCCTGGTTTTGCGTTCCGGCGGTCGGCGCGCCATTTTCCGCGCTCAGTTCGCGATAGACCTCGATGACATAGTTAAGGGCGTTTTCTATCAGCCGGGTGTCTTTCGTCAGACCGATCATTGGCTAGCTCCGGGCGGCAATGGCCTCAGTGACAACGCCGCAGCCTCGACAATGTTCGTGCTACACGGGCCGCGCCCAGGCGCGTGCGGTGAGGGCCAAACCATCCTCGGTCGCGACCGCCGGCGCCCAGCCGAGGGCGCTGCGGGTCTCGCCGTCATCGACAAGGAGCGGCTGGCTGAGGCGGCGCAGCGCCGTCGCCAGGGTTGGGATAACGGCAAGACCGGCCACCAGCTTCGGCCGAACCCGATAGAGCCTCACCCGGCGCCCGAACCCCAGCCCCACCGCCCGCAGCAATTCAGGGAGCGTTAGATCGACGGCGTCGCGCGCCAGCAGTACTCGGCCGGGGGCGGCGGGGTGGACGCAGGCCAGTCCCAAAAGATCGACCAGATTGTCAAGAAAGATCAGGCTGCGGGGGGCATCGAACCCGGCCAACGGCAACGGCACCCCGCTCGCTGCCAATCTGATCAGCGAACGAAAATTCCCCTTCACCCCCGGTCCATAGACGAGGGGTGGGCGCAGGATGACGAGGTCGAGCATGGCGCAAGACGCCGTTGCGGCGATGGCGCCTTCGATCGCCAGTTTGATCCGGCCATAGGTTTCTCGAGGCGATGGCGGATCAGCGGGATGAAACCGTTCACCGGGCGCCGTCGCCTCGCCCATCGCGCGGATCGAGCTGACATGGACGAGGCGTCCGACCCCGGCGGCTCGCGCTGCTCGCGCCAAGATAGCCGCGGTTTTGGCCTCGATTGCGCCGGCGGCGGCACTGATCGGGCGATGCGCGCTGGTGGCGAGATGGACGACGATATCGACGCCGGCGAGATGGGATCTCCAATCGGTCTGCGGGCCGATTTCGCCAATGGCTCGCAAGGCGACGCCGGCGATCGGCTCGGCTGCCTCTCGTGTCAGGCCGCTGACCCGATGACCCTGTCGCGCCAGCCTGCCGCACAGTCCACGCCCGATAAATCCGGCTGCTCCGGTCACCAAGATGTGCGACAGTTCTGAGCCCCCACCGCCGACAGCCGATCAATTGTGCAAGCGCTGGCCGTGCCGATGGATTAGAGAGAGATCGAGCCGCCGGCAAGACCGCCTTCTCCTGTGGTATCCCGATCCTCGCGATCCGCGACGTGACATTGTTCGAGACGATCAGCCCCTCAGCACCTCAGACGAGAAGCGCTCCTATCAAAGACGGGCGTCCTAAGCTGCTGTTTCTCGTAACCGAGGATTGGTATTTTTGGTCGCATCGCCTGCCAGTTGCGCGGGCCGCGCGCGATGACGGTTTTGACGTCGTCGTTGCCACCCGCATCCACGATCACGGCCGCCAGATTGCCCAAGAGGGGTTTGGCCTGCGCCCGATCGATTGGCGGCGGCGCGGCGATGGCATCGGCCGCTCGGCACGGGCAATCGCGGCGTTAGCCCGCCTCTATCGCTCCGAAGAGCCCACGATTCTCCATCATGTGGCCCTCAAGCCAGTGCTGTTCGGCTGGGCGGCGCGGGCGCTTGCTTTTGGTCGGGCGGCAGCGGCACCGGTAGTGATCGACGCGATCATGGGCCTTGGCTCCGGATTTTCAGCCGGCGGTCTCGGATCGCGGCTGCGCCGGCCGGTGCTCAGTTTGGCGTTGCGCGTTGTGGTCGGTCGCAGCCGAAGCCGGGTTGTTGTGCAGAACCCGGAAGATGGTACGGCCCTGGCAGCACTCGGGGTTGCGCGCTCGCGGATAGCGCTGATCCGTGGATCCGGTGTGGATATCCGGCATTTTGCCCCACTGCCGATGCCGACGGACGGCAC
>DASXMC010000734.1:0-2931 GCA_036495885.1 Allostellaceae bacterium
CGCACATGGCGCCCACCGCCTGGAAGGCGAAGGCGCCGAGCACAAGGCGGCCGCGCGCGCCGCTCTGGATGTTCTCGGAGATGATCATGTGCGCGGTCGGGTAGTCGCAACCGAGCGCCAAGCCGATGCCGAACAGGCAGAGCACCAGCGACAGGAAGTTCCCGACCATGATCAGCAGTGCCAGGAACAGGCAGAAGATGATCATCTCGGCGATGAACATGCGCTTGCGGCCGAACCAGTCGGACATGCTGCCGAGCAGAAGGGTGCCGACCAGGATGCCCGCGAGGCTCGCCGAGGTGACGAATCCCGTCTGCGAGGCTGCGAGATGGAATTCCCGGGCGATCAGCGGCACCGTCACGCCGCCCATGAATACGACAAAGCCCTCAAAGAATTTGCCGGAGGCGGCAAGCGCCCAGATGCGCAACTGCATACCGGGGTAGATTTCAGCTGCGTGCCATCGGACCACACCGGCGTTTCGTCGATGTATTCTTGCACCGTCCGCGCATTGGCAGGCGCGGATCGGCTGGTGTCTGCGATGTCGGCTATGGCCGAGCTTCCTCTGCTGTTACAGAACCTTACAAAGGCCTCTCGCTGGGCTTAAACCGCCAGGGTCAAGCCCATGATTAAGCGCAATAAGCCACAGCGTCGCTCGCGAGGCACATGAAGTTTCTATTGAGAAAATCCGGCGGTAATCGGGCGCAGCACCCCCGCTCAACGTGAGCGTGTGCAGCTGACCTCGCGTCAGTGCGGGCCAATGCCGGGCATGTAATTCGGAGGATCGAGGCCGACGCCCGAAAGGTGGCCGAAAAATTTTGCCAGAATGCGGCGGTCGGTTTCGGGCAAGGGCGGCCTTAGGATCGCGGCGATGTTGGCGTGCAGATGGTCGGGCTCACCGGTGCCGAACAACACGACGTCGACCCCGGGCTCGTGGCGTACAAAACGGTAGGCGGCCTCGGGCACCGAGAGCGCACCATCGCCATCGGCGTGGATCAGAAAGCCGAGCGGATTGGGCGCATGGCCGAGCCAGCCCGCAATCCTGCGAGCGGCGGCTAGCTCGCGCAGCTCGGCCTTGAGCCGCTGCGGCTTCGAAAAAATGTTGCGCACCGCAAACATGATCAGCGTGCCCACGCGGTTGGCGATCGTCCGCGGAAAGACGAGATTGCGCGCGTTTTGGTGCATCATGTGAAACGCGACCATCGCGACGTCCCACACCCCGTCCTCGGCTGCCTGCTGCAGCATTTCGTGGTCGGGGTCGCTGGAACCGGTTTCGGTGACGCCGAGAAAGCGCATCTTGCCCTTGGCTTGCTGCTCGCGCAGCACCGGGGCCAGTACCGTGCGCGCGTTGTCGTAATCCTCGGGAGCGACACCATGCAGCTGAAAGACATCGACATAGTCGGTGGCGAGCTGTCGCAATGAATTGTCGAGGCTGGCGACAAGCCGGCCGGCGGCGGCATGGCCGCTGCCCCGCGGCAGCCAGGCTTTGGTCGTGATCACGACTTCGTCGCGCGGCATCGCCTTCAGCGCCCGGCCCAGAACCGCCTCGGTGCCGTAGACCGCGGCGGTGTCAAAGAGGTTGACGCCGAGTGAAAACGCCTCGTGCACGAGGGCGATGGCGTCTGCCTCGCTCTTGCCGGTGCCGAGCCCGAGCCGGCTGAAACCGCCGCAGCCGAGCCCTGCGACGCTGACCTTGAGCCCGGTCCGGCCGAGTGTCGTGTACTCCATCGGATACCCTGTGGCCGTCATGTCCTTTCGATATTTTTGCAGGAAGCGGCTCGACCGCCAAGAGATCGCTGCCCGATACAGTCGCGACGCCGTCACACCTCTGGCGTCGATGCGCCGGGCGTGACGCCGGCTATCGAAATATGAGAGTGTTGGCGCAACGGGACACCGTATTGCCGCATTGGCGGCGCAGCCGATCCGGAGGACGAGATGATCACCAAATTCACCACCGTTTACGCCGGCCATGTCGATCTCCCCGACCGGGGACAGGACGCGACGCCGGCGAACGAGCGGCGCTATTCGAACGAACACCTCGCCAGCGTCTTTGAAAAGACCGAGGCGATCGCCAAGCGGATGGATGAGCTCGGCTACGACACCTTGTGGCTAGCCGAACATCACTTTCAGCACGAAGGCTACGAGTGCCTGCCAAACATCCTGATGACGGCGGTGCATCTGGCGCATGTCACCAAGCGGCTCAAGATCGGCTGCGGCTTTAATATCGTGCCGATGTGGCACCCGTTGCGGCTCGCCGAGGATTTTGCTGCCGCCGACATCCTGACCGGAGGCCGCACGGTGTTCGGCGTCGGGCGCGGCTATCACACCCGCGAAGTCGAAAGCTTTGGCGGCCCGATGCTCGACCAAAACGCCAACCGCGAAATCTTCGAGGAAGGGGTCGAGATCATCTTCAAGGCGTTCAGCAACGAGTCATTCTCGCATAAGGGTGCGCACTACACTTTGCCGCCGCGCGTCCCTTATCGCGGTTACGAGCTGAAAGAGCTGACCCTGGTGCCGCAACCGATCCACCGCCCGGTCGAATGCTGGCAGCCGATTGTCAGCGCCAGCGCGCGCGGGCTCGATTTCATGATCAAGCACGGCATCAAGGGGGCGGTCGGCGGCGGTGCGGCGACGATGCAGGGCGGCCCGATCATCGCCTACCAGGAAGCCGCTGCCCGCGCCGGCAAACACCTCAAATTGGGCGAGGATTTGCAGATCGGCCTGCATTTCCATCTCGCCCGCACGCAGGAGCAGGCGATCCGCGAAATCAAGCCGATTTATGAAGAGCACGTGAAGATGTTTGCACCCTTGGGCTTTGTCCCCGGGCTGACCCCGGCGCAGGTCGAGGCGGTGGCCCGCCGCGGCGGCTGGGACGCCGCCGGAGTGCCGACGGTCGAGCATTTCATGAAACTGGGGTCGTGGTTTGCCGGAACGCCG
>DASXMC010000735.1:0-6659 GCA_036495885.1 Allostellaceae bacterium
ATGCTGGCGCTCAACAACATCGAAGTCGTCTATGACGGCGTCATCCTGGTGCTGAAGGGGGTGTCGCTGTTTGCTGAGGAGGGCCGCATCACCACTCTGCTCGGCGCCAACGGGGCCGGCAAAACGACGACGTTGAAGGCGATATCGGGGCTGTTGCGCAGCGAGCGTGGCGAGGTCACCAAGGGCAGCGTCGAACTGGCGGGTGAGCGGCTCGACCGGCTGCCGGCGCACGAGGTCGTCCGCCGCGGCGTTGCCCAGGTGTTCGAGGGGCGGCGGGTTTTCGAAAACCTGACGGTTGAAGAAAACCTTGTTGCCGGCGCCCATACGCGCGGCGATTTCGGCCGCGTGCGCGCCGCTATCGACGATACCTTTGACACCTTCCCGGTGCTGAGGGAACGCCGTCACCAGCCCGCAGGTTATCTGTCCGGCGGCGAGCAGCAGATGCTGGTCATTGGACGCGCGTTGATGTGCGAACCCAAGGCCATCCTGCTCGACGAGCCGTCGCTGGGGCTCGCCCCGCGGTTGGTGGCCGAGATTTTTGGCATCATCCGGCGCCTGCGCGAAGAGCGCGGGCTGACCGTGCTGTTGGTCGAACAGAACGCGGCGTTGGCGCTCGACATCGCCGACCACGGCTATGTGATGGAAGGTGGCCGTATTGTGCTCGAAGGTGCCGCCGACGCCTTGCGCCAGAACTCCGATATCAAGGAGTTCTATCTCGGCCTCAACGAGGCCGGCTCGCGCAAATCCTACCGCGATCTGAAACACTACAGGCGCCGCAAACGCTGGCTGTCGTGAGCGCTCCGGGTGGGAAAACCTATGCCGGCCACTGGCGGCTTGCTCTTCGGTATGGCGCAACCGGCGGCGTGCCGCAGCGTTCGCTCGCCGCGGCGCTCGTCGTCGGCAGCATTCTCAACCTGATCAATCAGGGCGACCGGTTGCTCGCAAGCCAGCCCATCGATGTCGCCAAGCTGGTGCTGACCTATCTCGTGCCGTATTTGGTTAGCACATACGGAGCGGTGTCGTACCGGCTGACGGCAGAAAGGCGGGACGGAACGCACCTGGATTGATCCGAGGAGGCCAAGCATGCCGGTCAGCACGTCGACAGGGCTCCCCCGCATCGCCGTGATCGGTACCGGCGGCACCATTTCCTCGCTCGGGGCGTCGAGTCTCGATGTGCTCGATTATCCCGATTTTGGCCAGAAGCTGACGGCCGAGGCGTTGCTTGACCGCTTTCCCGAAACGAGGCTTGTCGCCGATCCGGTGGCGGTTACGGTTCGCCAAGTCGGCAGCACGGACATCGGCCCGGCCGAGTGGCTCGAGCTGCGCGCGCTGATCGGCAAAATCGCGCGGGATGAGCCGGCCACCGCCGGGTTTGTCATCACCCACGGCACCGCCACTCTCGAGGAAACTGCGTTCTTTTTGAACCTGACCCTCGGCGTGAGCCAACCGGTGGTGCTGGTCGGCGCGCAACGCCCGGCCAGCGCTCTCGGCACCGACGCCGGGCTCAACCTCGTCAATGCGCTGCGGGTCGCGGGTGCCGCTCAAGCGCACGGCAAGGGCGTTCTGGTGCTGCTCAACGACGAAATCAGCGCCGCGCGCGATGTCGTCAAGACCTCGACCTACCGCCTGCAGACCTTCCGCTCGCTCGATTTTGGCGCGCTCGGCTATGTCGACGGCGACGGCGTTCATTTCTACCGCGCGCCATTGGGCGCCCATATGCCCGACGGGCCGTTTGCCGGGCGCGAACTCATCGCACCGCTGCCCCGCGTCGACATTATCTATTCCTATGCCGGGGCCGACGGCGCACTGATCGATGCGGCGGTCGCGCACGGCGCGCGCGGGCTCGTCTCGGCCGGGTTCGCTCCGGGAAGCCCGACCCCGGACCAGCGCCAGGCGTTCGGGCGCGCGATCAAAGCCGGGCTCGTCGTCGTGCAGTGCAGCCGGGCCGCGAGCGGCCGGGTCGCACCGCGCCGGCGGCTGCGCGAAGAAGGCATTGTCGCCGGCGGTGATCTGAGCCCCCAAAAAGCGCGCATACTATTGATGCTGGTGCTGACCGGTCCAGCCGATGTCGCGACGATCCAGCAGCTCTTCGCGAGCTGTTGAGGCGGCGGCCCGGTCGATGCGCCGATCGCTACGGCAGTTCGTCGCCCGGCAACAGCCCGCTGTCGACGAGAGCCTGCGACAGGCCGCGCAATTGGGCCGCGCGTTCGGGACCGAACCCGGTCTCGAAGCTGCACTGCGCCTCGATCCAAGTCCCGCGCGCTGCGCGAAACCGTTCCTCGCCTGCGGTTGTCAGCTGCAATTGCTTTATTCTTCGATCGGACCGGCCGCGGGTGATGGTGATCAACCCGTCGCGTTCAAGCGGGCGAATGTTGCGGCCGAGGGTGGTACGATCCATGACCAGTTCGCCCGCCAATTGGTTGATGGTCATCGGCCCGAGCCGCTGCAATCGCGCAAGAATGCCGTACTGGCTGGTACGCAGCCCAATTTCGGCCATATGGCGGTCATAGAGTTGCGTCACATAACGAGCCGCCTGGCGCACCGCAAGGCAGTTGCAATCCGTCAAATTCGGCTGCGGCTCAAGAGCCACCCTCAACCTCAAACTCTCCCAATCACTTGATATTTGTAGCACTAGTGAATTTAAGGGGATATGCGCTGTTGTCAAGCGCGTCGCTGTGGACGCCGTCGTCGCCACAAACGATTGACTATATAAAGATATCTTGATATCGCTATCGGCTGCGATCTGATCCGGACAGGAGATCCTGAGGATGCCCGCTTTTGCCGATTACAAGGTTGCCGATATCTCTCTCGCCGATTGGGGCCGCCGCGAAATCGCGATCGCCGAGACCGAGATGCCGGGGCTGATGGCGTTGCGCGACGAATTCGGACCGTCGCGGCCATTGTCGGGGGCCCGCATCGTCGGCTGTCTGCACATGACGATCCAAACCGCCGTGCTGATCGAAACCTTGATCGAGCTCGGTGCCACTGTGCGCTGGAGCTCATGCAACATCTTTTCGACCCAGGACCATGCCGCCGCCGCGATCGCCGCTAGCGGCGTCCCGGTATTCGCGTGGAAAGGCGAGACCGAAGACGAATACGAGTGGTGCATCGAGCAGACCCTGCGCGGCCCGACCGGGGGTTCGTTCGCCGGCTGGACCCCGAACATGGTGCTCGACGACGGCGGTGACGCGACGAAGATCCTGCACGACAAAAATCGCGACCTGCTCACCGGCGTCCGCGGCATCTCGGAAGAGACCACGACCGGTGTGAACCGGCTTTACGAAATGATGCGAAAAGGCGAGTTGAAGGCGCCGGCGATTAACGTCAACGACAGCGTCACCAAATCGAAATTCGACAATCTTTATGGTTGCCGCGAAAGCCTTGTGGACGGCATCAAGCGGGCGACCGACGTGATGCTCGCCGGTAAGCTCGCTGTCGTCTGTGGCTTTGGCAATGTCGGCAAGGGCTCGGCGGCGAGCCTACGCAGCCAGGGCGCACGAGTGATGGTGACCGAGATCGATCCTATCTGCGCCCTGCAGGCAGCGATGGAGGGCTATCAGGTCGTCACGATGGAAGAAGCCGCACCGATCAGCGACATCTTTGTCACCGCCACCGGCGACGTCGACGTGATTACGATCGACCATATGCGGCAAATGAAGGATCGCGCCATCGTCTGCAATATCGGCCATTTCGACAGCGAAATTCAGATCGACGCATTGCGCAATTATCCGTGGGAGGAGGTCAAGCCGCAGGTCGACGAGGTCGTCTTTCCCGATGGCAAGCGGTTGATCGTGCTGGCCAAGGGGCGGCTCGTTAATCTCGGCTGCGCCACCGGCCATCCGAGCTTTGTGATGAGCGCATCGTTTACCAATCAGGTGCTGGCGCAGATCGAACTGTGGACCAATCACGGGAAATACGACAACAAGGTCTACGTGTTGCCAAAGCATCTCGATGAGAAGGTGGCGCAGCTGCATCTCGATAAGCTCGGCGTAAAGCTCTCCCGGTTGACCCCGGCGCAGGCGGGCTATCTCGGGCTCGACCAAGCCGGCCCGTTCAAACCCGAGCACTATCGCTATTGATCGAATCCAGGATAAAAAAGAAACATATTTCGTACAGAACGGAAACAAAAATCTTCCCTTTTTGGCAATTGCCGGCATAATCCCGCCCTGGGCCACCGCCGAGCAAGCTTGGGGCGCGCCAAAGAGGGAAGGTCGATGTTCGCTGATGGAGCGGCCATAGCCGCAATAATTGCCGCAATCGGCTGTGGCGCGCTGTGGCTCCGCGCGGAGCGGCGATTGCGCGCACAACCCCAGGTCGCGGGCGAGATCGAGCAATGCCGGGCACAGGCCACCCTAAACTTGAGCCAAGCACAAGAGGCGGTCGCGAAGCTGCGGCTTGCCCTCGACGCATTGCCGCTTGCGGTGTGGCGCCGCGCTGGCGACGACAGGCTGATCGACTGCAACCGAGAATATGCGCGGGCACTCGGCATCGGGCGCGACGCCGTGCTTGCCGAGCAGCGAGAACTCGTTACCGGTCGCCTCAGGGCATCGCTCGGCGGGTCGGCCAACAACGCCTCGGCACAAATCCATTCCGTAGTTGACGGCCAGCGCCGGTTGCTCGAAACCTGCGAGGTGCGGTGCCCCGATGGCGAGACGATCGGCTTTGCGGTTGACCGCACTGACGTCGAAACTGCCGAGCGCGAGTTGCACCGGCATATTGCCGCCCATGCTGCGGTGCTCGAAACCTTGTCGGCGGCGGTCGCGATCTTTGGACCGGACAAGCGGCTGAAATTTTTTAATTCCGCCTTTAGTGCCTTGTGGGCGCTCGATCCGAGCTGGCTCGGGTCAGAGCCAACCGTCGGGGAGATCCTCCAACATCTCCATGAATCCCGGCGCTTCCCGGAATATTCCGATTTCCGCGCCTTCAAGCGCGAGCGATGCACGCTGTTCACGTCGCTGATCGATCCGCAGCACGAGCTGATGCATTTGCCTGACGGCAGGACCCTGCAGCTGACAATATCCCCCCATCCGTTTGGCGGCCTCATTTACGTCTATGACAATGTTACCGACCGGTTGGCACTTGAATGTTCGTACAACACGCTCTCTCAAGTGCAGCGCGCCACTCTCGATCATCTGTTCGAGGGGATCGCGGTGTACGGCGGCGACGGCCGCCTCAAATTGCATAACCCGGCTTTCCGCTCGCTGTGGGGTCTCTCGGAAGCGGATGTCGCGGGCGAGCCGCACATTGCCGAGATTGTCGAGAGGGCGCGTGTTCTTCTCGACGATGGCGGCGATTGGCGCGCGAAACGTGACGAGATGGTCGTGCAAGTGACGTCTCGGAGCTTTGCCAGCGCTTCGCTTTATCGCCGCGACGGTTCGGTGCTGCAGGTGGCTAGCGTGCCGCTGCCCGATGGCGAGGTATTGCTGACCTATCTCGACGTCAGCGACACAGCGCGCATCGAGCAAGCCCTACGTGAGCGCAATGAAGCGCTCGAAACCGCGGCGCGGCTGAAGTCGGAGTTTGTTGCCTATCTCTCCCACGAATTGCGCACCCCGCTAAATACCGTCACCGGTTTTGCCGAGATCCTGAACAATCAATATTTTGGGCCAATGAATTTCAGCCAGCGCGAATACAGCGCGGGAATCCTCGACAGCGCGCATCAGTTGACTGCGCTGATCGATGACATCACCGATTTGGCATCGCTCGAAGCAAACTATCTCGAACTGGAGCGGACCCGTGTCGACGTCCCGGTGCTGCTGCAAACGCTTATACAGCTCACTCGGGAGCGCGCTCACAGCCGCGGTCTCGAACTCGAGCTGATATGTCCGCCGCAGATCGGTACCATCATGGGGGATGAACGGCGGCTGAAACAGGCGCTCTTCAACCTGGTCTCGAATGCAATCAAATTCACGCCGCCGGGCGGTGCGGTGCGCATTTCAGCCCAGCAAGATTGTGGCGAGCTGCGGCTCAGCGTCTGCGACACGGCGACCGGCTTAGCCACGGCAGAAATGACCCAGCCTTTCGACCACATCGGGGAGAGCCGCGGACGGGGCCGTTCCAATCTTGGTCTGTCGCTGGTTAAAAGCCTGATCGAACTTCATGGCGGCAGTGTCGAGATCGAAGCCGCACCGGGGCGCGGAACCAACGTCACCTGCTACCTGCCCGCCGACCGGCTCGACGCCGACCACGCCGCAGCTTTGTTCGCCGCTGGGCCGGGGAGCGAGCCGGACGATTCGCCCTGCGAAGCCGCGGCATGAGCGCGCTAATCTTCCAACGTGATCGCGGCTGGCTTTGGATTGGCTCAAGCTCACCGCTCTCGGCGAACCCGTCGCCGGCCCATATTGCGATTAGACCTTTGGGCGATATACAACGCTTAGGTGATTATTGCCGTAAATCTGTCAAATGAGGCCGCCACCGCCGCGCTGGCCGCGCGCCTTGCGGCGATCGCGCGCCCCGGTGACGTCATCGCGCTGCGGGGCGAACTCGGCGCGGGCAAGACCGCTTTTGCACGCGCCTTCATCCGTGCCCGCAATTCAGCCGACGAGGAGGTGCCGAGCCCGACCTTCACCCTAGTACAGAACTACGAAGCAGCCGGCGGGGCAATCTGGCATTTCGACCTTTACCGCCTCACAGCGGCCGACGAAATCTGGGAGCTCGGG
>DASXMC010000736.1:0-1560 GCA_036495885.1 Allostellaceae bacterium
ATCCGCAAGGCCTATCGCAAACTCGCCAAACAGCTGCATCCCGACCTCAACCCCGGCAAGCCCGAGGCCGAAGCCAGGTTCAAGTCGGTTACCGCCGCCTATGACTTGTTGTCCGATCCCGAGAAGCGGGCGCGCTACGACCGCGGGGAGATCGACGAAAGCGGTGCGGAGCGGCCGCGCTATTCCTATCGCCCGCATGCCGAGGGCGCCGAGGGGTGGCGGTATCAGCCCGAAGGCGAGATGGATTTGAGCGATCTCGAAGATCTGTTTGCCGCGTTCGGGTCGGGCGGGCGCACCGGCGGAGGACGCGGCCGCACCGGGTCTGGCGAGCGCATTCGCATGCGCGGGCCCGACCGCCATTTCACCTTGACCGTCGAGTTCGCCGAAGCCGCCACCGGCGACAAAAAGCGCCTGTCGCTGAGCCCCGACGAATGGCTCGATGTGACGATCCCGGCCGGTATCGAAGACGGCCAGGTGTTGCGGCTGCGCGGCAAAGGCGCCCCGGGCATTGGGGGCGGCGAGACCGGCGATGCGCTGATCGAGGTTCATGTGGCGCCTCATCCGCTATTCGAGCGCGACGGGGACAATATCCGCATCGACTTGCCGGTCAGCCTCGCCGAGGCGGTATTGGGCGCCCGCATTGCGGTCCCGACCGTCACCGGGCCGGTCACGATGACCATCCCCAAAGGGTCTGACACCGGCACCGTGCTGCGGCTGCGCGGCAAGGGCATCCAGCGCCGCACAAACCCGGGCGACCAGCTCGTGACGTTGCGGGTCGTGATCGGCGAGGCGAAGGATCCGGAGCTGGCGGAATGGCTCGAAAAATGGGCGCCGCGGCATCCCTTCGACCCGCGCGGCCAGATGCCTCGGTCATGATCGCGCTCGACGAAGTCCTTGCTCGCCTGCACGGCCTCGACCGCTATGAGCTCGGGCGCTGGGTCGAGAACCGCTGGGTCCTGGCCGAGCATCACGGGGACCGTTTGCTGTTTCGCGAGGTCGATGTCGCTCGCATCGAGCTGATCCACGAGATCCGGCGCGATTTCGCAGTCGATGACGAAGCGGTGCCGCTGGTGCTGGGACTGCTCGACCAAGTCTACGAGCTGCGCCGGCAGCTGCGGCGACTATGCGATGCGCTGGCGTCCCAGCCCGACGAACTACGCGCAGCGGTGCAGCAGGCCCTGCCGCGGGCGGAACGGCGGCAAACGATAGACGGTAGCTGAGCAGGGTAGGGGGCGATACCGCTCGTTCGACGGGTTCTCGGAATGCTGCCGGCACCGGTTTTGATCGAGACCAGCGCCCAACATACGCAAGATTATCGACAAATTTGCTGATTGGGTGCTGATTTGGTTAGAGGCGAAGGTTGCGCTGTCCCCTAGCGGCTCGCGATCGCCGGTTTAGCTGCCACCACCAGACCGAGAAAATTGACATGCCGATCCAGGTCGAAGACATCGAATACGCCCACTCCGGCGGAACCGCGTTGCTCGCCCGCTTTTATCGCCCCGAGGGTACCGGGCCGTTTCCCGCGGTGCTTGAAGTGCATGGCGGTGCGTGGACTTCGGG
>DASXMC010000737.1:0-4184 GCA_036495885.1 Allostellaceae bacterium
GCGGCGGCGCAGGCTGCCCGCCATGGGCACAGCACGCAACGCGGCCGGCGCGGCGTGCAGATCGTGGCGCCGAGATCCATCATCGCTTGCGCGAAATCGCCGGAGCGCGGTCGCGGCACCAGTGCGGCGGCAAGCGCGCGCAGCCGCTCCTTTGCCGCCGGCATCGGTTCGCCGACGGCAAAAAGCCTTGCGGTGACGCGCTCGACATTGCCGTCGACCGCAGCTACCCGCTCGTCAAAGGCGATCGCTGCTATCGCCGCGGCAGTGTAATCGCCGATCCCCGGCAGAGCCCGCAATTGCGATGGCTTGGCGGGAAACGCGCCGCCGTGGCGTTCGACAACTACGCGGGCGCAGGCGTGCAGGTTGCGGGCGCGTGCGTAGTATCCGAGCCCCTGCCATTCCTGCAACACCTCGTCGAGCGACGCGGCGGCGAGTGCGGCGACATCCGGCCAGCGGGTGACAAAGCGTTCGAAATAGGGTGCGACGGCGACGACGGTCGTCTGCTGCAGCATGATCTCGCTGAGCCAGACCCGATACGGGTCGGCGGTGCTGCCCGGCGGTGCGCGCCATGGCAGATCACGGCGGTGACGGTCGTACCAGGCGAGCAACGGCGCCGGGTCGGGGATGAGGGAGGCCGATGGCGGTTCGGAGCGGATCGATGACATGAGAACCGCAAAGAGGCAGCGCAGCCTAACCGGCCCGGAGCCAGATGACGAGCGCCATCAAGGCTTTCGCGCATTGGGTGTGGCGGTCTCGAAGCTCTCGGCACCCGTTGCGGTCAAACGCGGCGGCGGCGTGCTGGTTCGGCTCAAGGCTGATTGGCCGGTGATTGTCGGATCCGAATGGGCCGCTGCCGCCTGGCCGGCGGGATTTGGCCGCGATGGGGCATTGAAGCTTTTTGCCCGGCCGTCCGCGGCGCTCGAGCTGCAACACCGAGCACCGCTTTTGATCGACCGCGTCAACCTTTATCTGGGCCGCGCGGCGGTGAGCCGCCTCGTCCTGTTGCAGGCAACCCTCCCTTTTGTTGCGGCGACATCCGACCCGGCACCGCGTTCCCCAGGCGCCGGCAGCACCGAAGCGGCCGAGGCACTCTCGGGCATCACCGATCCGGGGCTTCGCGCCGCCCTGGAGCGGCTCGCGAGAGCGGTGTCGATCGCCCCAGACTGACCCGATATATGCAGGGCTGACTACCGGCGTTGCGCGATATCCAGCATGCCGGTATGATCAATATATTGTAGTAAGGAACCGAATGATGCGGAAAATCTGGTGCACCATCGTTTGCAGCTTCGCCGCAGCCCTAGTGTCGCCGCTTCCCTCGTCGGCGGCGGATGTCGGCGCCACCCCGGCCGCCGCCCAGAGCCCGCTGCAAGTCGGCCCCAACGACCGGATTCTCGGCGATCGCAATGCGCCGATCACGATCGTCGAATACGCCTCCATGACTTGTCCGCATTGCGCCCATTTCGCCGACGACATTCTGCCCGACTTGAAGAAGAAATGGATCGATACCGGCAAGGTGAAGCTGGTGCTGCGCGACTTTCCGCTCGACGACGAGGCGGTGCACGCGTCGATGATCGCCCGCTGCGCCCCGCCCGACCGTTTTTACGCCTTTGTCGACACGTTTTTTGCCGACCAGGAGAAGTGGGTGACCGCTCCCGATTACCAGGCCGCCCTCACTCGCCTCGCCGAACTCGGCGGCATGAGCAAGGCCGAGGTCGACAAATGCCTCGCCAACAGCAAGCTTGAAGATCAGATCCTAAACAGCCGGCTCGTCGCCTCTAAAGATCTAGACGTCAATGCGACCCCGACATTTTTTGTGAACGGCGCCAAGTTTACCGGAGACCTGAGCGTCGGCGGGTTCGACAAGGTGCTCGCCGGGCTCGCGCAAAGATCCTAATCGCTGCACCCGCGGCATGCAGATCGATCGACTTCGCGTTGTCGGTTTCAAGTCCTTTGCCGATGCCGCTGAGGTCACGATCGGACCGGGGCTGACTGGCATCATCGGCCCAAACGGCTGCGGCAAATCGAACCTCGCCGAAGCGCTGCGCTGGGTCATGGGCGAAAGTTCTGCCCGCCGGCTGCGCGGGGGTGCAATGGATGATGTGATCTTTGGCGGCAGCGCCGGACGGTCGGCGCGCAACCTCGCCGAAGTTGGGCTGACAATCGACAACCGAGCGGGGGACGCGCCCCTCGGTTTGAACGATCACGAAGAAATCGAAATCGTCCGCCGCATCGAGCGCGGCGGCGGCTCGGCGTGGCGGATCAACGGCCGCGAGGCGCGAGCGCGCGATGTCCAATTGCTGTTCGCCGATGCCGCGAGCGGCGGGTCGTCCGGATCGATTGTCGGTCAGGGCCGAGTCGGAGCACTGATAGAGGCCCGGCCGGTTGAGCGCCGCTTTCTGATCGAGGACGCAGCCGGCACCGCCGGGGTCCAGGCCCGGCGGCACGAGACCGAGCTGAAGCTGGCTGGCGCTGAGGCGAACCTGGCGCGGCTCGATGACGTCCTCGCGACGATGACGGCACAGCTCGCCGCTTTGAAAAAACAGGTGCGGCAGGCGCAGCGCTATCGCCGGCTCGGCGAGCAAATCCGCGAGCACGAGGCGCTCGTCTTTTACGCCCGTTGGCGTGCGGTCGAAGCCGATGCGGAAGCCCGCGCCGCCGAGCTTGCCGCGGCGGAAGTGGCTGCGGCCGCCGCAGCGGAGCGGTCTGGCGCCGAAGCCCGAGCCCGAGACGCAGCGCAAGCGGCGTTGCCGCAACTGCGCAGCGCCGAAACCGAGGCTGCCGCCGAACTGCAGCGGCTCACTCAGGCGCGCACCGCGCTCGAGCAGGAATTGGCCCGTTCGCTCGCGGCGCGCCGCGAAGCGGAGCGGCGGCTCGAGGAGCTCGGCCGCGACCACGAGCGCGAGAAGGGATCGCTTGCCGAAGCGGACGCCGCGCTGACCCGTCTCGCCGAGGAGTGCCAAACTCTCGCCGGCGAGGAGGCGGAAAGCACTTCTGCGAGCGCGGCGGGCGAGGCTCGGTTGCGCGTAGCCGCGCAGCGGCTCGGCGAGGCTGAAACCGCTCTGCAGCGTGCCACCGAAACCGTCGCCGCGGCGCAGGCCCAGCGCGTCGAACTCGACCGTCGCGGCCGCGATCTCGGCGAGCGCCGCCGCCGCCTCGAGGGCCGCCTTGCCGAGGCCGATCGCCAGCATTCCGCTCTCGCCGCGGCAGTCGTATCGCCTGCGGCCAGTGCGGCCGCGCTCGCTGCGGTCGGCGAGGGGGAGGAAGCGGTCGACCGTGCCCGCCGCACGGTCGAGGCAGCGCACAGCGAACTCTCGGCGCGGCAGCAGCAGGAGACCGATGCCCTCGAAAGGTCGCGCCGCACCGCGGCGGCGCTCGCCCGGCTCGAAGCCGAGGCGCAGGCCTTGGCGGCGTTGATGATGCCGGCAGTGGGTTCCTCTGGCGGTACGCCGTTGCTTTCGGCAATGAGGGTGGCGCTCGGGTTCGAGACCGCGATCGGCGCGCTGTTCGATGACGAGCTGTCAGCGTTGTTCGAGGACTGCCCCGATGCCAAGTGCTTCTGGGCGGCTCTGCCGGTCATCGACACGCCGCCGCTGCCGGCCGGCGCGCACAGCTTTGCCGCCGAAGTCAGCGTGCCGCCGGCGCTGGAGCGCAGCCTCGCTTTCGCGGGCTGGGTCGACAGCGAAGCGCAAGGCCGCAGCCTCCAGCATCAGCTGTCGCCTGGGCAGCGCCTGGTCGACCGCGACGGTCGGCTGTGGCGCTGGGATGGATTTACCCGTCTCGTCGCCGGCCCTTCTGCCGCGGCGCAGCAGCTACGCCACAAAAACCGGCTCGAAGTCGTCACCGCCGAGGCCGCGACCGCGCGGGCCGAGGCCCGATCGGCCGAAGCCGCGGCGGAGGCGGCAAGCGCCGCCCGAGCGCAAGCGGCTGAAGCGAACCGGCTCGCCGACGCCCAATTGCGCGCCGAGGAGGGGGCGTTGGCGCGTGCGCGGGCGGCAGCAACCGAACTCGCCGGCCGCGCGCTCGCGACCGAAGCCCGAGTGGACGCCGCGGCGGACGCACTCGCCAAGCTCGCTGCCGAACTCGCCGAGGTGCTGGGAGAGGCTGAGGAGACCGAACGCCAGCTTACCCGGCTGCCGCAAGCCGGGCCGGCTGCCGCTGTGCTTGCCGTGGCGCGGGACGCCGCA
>DASXMC010000738.1:0-4219 GCA_036495885.1 Allostellaceae bacterium
CGGGGTCATTGACAGGATCGCGGTCATTGAAAAGATCGCGCTTTGTGCCAATATGCCGGCGCGACGGGGAATCTCCCCCGTTAGGCTCTCCTTGGAGGGGGTTTATGGCTCTGGGTTCGCAGCCCCGCTGGACGGTGCGGCCGGCGGACACCGCGATCGGCATCGATGTCGGTCTGCGGGAGTATATGCTCCGCGTCTACAATTACATGGCGTCGGGGCTCGCACTGACCGGCATCGTCGCCTATGTCGCGGCTGCTTCCGGCTTTTACATGTCGATCGCGCACACGCCGCTGATCTGGCTCGTCATTCTCGCACCGCTCGGGCTCGTCATGCTGATGAGCTTTGGCGTGCAAAAGATGCAGGCGAGCACGTTACAGCTCGTGTTCTGGGGCTATGCCGCGTTGATGGGCTTGTCGATGGCGGTGCTGTTCCTGGTCTTCACGCACGCAAGCATCGCCCGCGTGTTTTTCATCACCGCCGGCACCTTCGCCGCGATGAGCCTCTACGGCTACACGACGCGCCGCGATCTGACGCAGTTCGGCTCGTTCCTGTTCATGGGGCTGATCGGCATCATCATCGCCTCGCTGGTCAACCTGTTCATCGCCTCTTCGGCGCTGCAGTTTGCGATTTCGGTGATCGGTGTCCTCGTCTTCACCGGTTTGACCGCGTATGACACGCAGCAGATCAAGGAGATGTATTACGAGGGCGACGGCGCGGAGATCGCCAGCAAAAAGGCGATCATGGGGGCGCTCAGGCTCTACCTCGACTTCATCAACCTGTTCATGATGCTGATGCAGTTGCTTGGCACCCGCCGCGACTGATCGGCGCATCCGGGTATTTGACAAAACCGATCGGCCGGGCCTCGCGTCCGGCCGATTTTTTTTCGCTCTCTGGGCTCTTGCGCGCTACAGGACTTGAATAGCTATGTTTATCGAGCTAGTTTAGCTGAATGAGAAAGGTTAGCATTACCGAAGCCAAGAATAACTTGAGTGCGCTGATCGACAGCCTCAGGGGCGGCTCACCGGTCCTGATTTTAGATCGCGGTCGGCCCGTCGCGCGACTCGAACCCGTGACGAAGGACAGCGAGGGCGAAGACGATGGAAGACTATCGCGGCTCCTCCGGGATGGAATTGTCCGCCCAGGCCGCGCAGGGCCGTCTCGGGCCGTTTTCAGCAGCCAGCCCCCGCGCGCCAATAATGGCGCTTCGGTGGTCGACGTGCTCATCGACGAGCGCAGAGAGGGGCGGTGAAATTCTGGGATGCCTCGGCGATCGTGCCGCTTCTGGTCGCAGAGCCCACGACGCGGGCCTTGCAAGCGCTCGCAGAACACGACCCGGTCATGTTGGCCTGGTGGGGATCAGCAGTCGAATGCATCTCAGCGCTCGCCCGGCTCGAGCGTGCTGCCGCGCTCGATGTGAAGGGAGTCTCACTTGCTTGCGAACGCCTGAGACAGCTGGCCGACGGGTGGCACGAAATCGAACCAAGCGAGGTCGTTCGGGAAACTGCGATGCGATTTCTTCGCGTTCATCCGCTGCGGGCGGCTGATGCACTCCAGCTTGCAGCAGCTTTCATCGCTGCCGAACGCCGCCCGACTTCGCTCCAAATAATAACCCTCGACGAGCGCCTAGCGGACGCGGCGCGGAGAGAAGGTTTCGCGCTGGTCGAAGTTTCCGCGGGTTGAACACGCCGCATTGGCGGGAACGGCACTGTATGACAACCCAATTTAATGCGCTTCATCCCAGCTCTTGGCCCAGCCGGTCTCGACTACGAGCGGCACCGACAATTCGCAATGCGGTGCGCAGGCGCCTTCCATGACGACTCGCACGATTTCGGCCGTAGCCTGGCTTTCCGTCTCGGGAACTTCGAACAGCAATTCGTCATGGACCTGCAACAGCATCCGGGCGCGCAACCCGGCGTCGGCGAGCGCTGCCGGTATACGGATCATCGCGCGTTTGATGATGTCGGCGGCCGAGCCCTGCAGTGGCGCGTTGATCGCCTGGCGCTCGGCCCCGGCGCGGCGCGCCGGGTTGGCGTCGCGAATGCCCGCGATCCAGCATCTGCGCCCAAAGATGGTCTCGACATAGCCGGCGCGGCGGCAATCGGTCTTGATCCGCTCCATATAGGCGCGGATCGCCGGAAACCGGTCGAAATAGGCGCGGATATAGGCCGCTGCCTCACTCTGCGGGACGCCGATCTGGGCGCCGAGGCCAAACGCGCTGATGCCATAGATGATGCCGAAATTGATCGCCTTGGCCCGCCGCCGCGTTGCTGCGTCCATCGTCGCGAGCGGCACCCCAAACACCTGGCTTGCGGTCAGCGCGTGAATATCGACGCCGTCGGAAAACGCCTGCTTCAACTCGGGCACATCGGCGACGTGCGCGGCAAGCCGCAGCTCGATCTGGCTGTAATCGGCCGACAGCAATACATGACCCGGCTCGGCGATAAAGGTGCGGCGGATGCGCCGGCCCTCCTCGGTGCGGATCGGGATGTTCTGCAGATTGGGGTTGTTTGACGAGAACCGCCCGGTGGCGGCGACTGCGAGCGCGTAGGAGGTATGGACCCGCCTGGTTTCGGCATCGATTTCCTCGCCGAGCGCATCGGCATAGGTCGATTTGAGCTTGGTCAGCTGGCGCCATTCCAGGACCTGCGCCGGCACTGGATGCAGCGGCGCCAATTCTTCGAGGATCGAGGCGTCGGTGCCATAGGCACCGGTCTTGCCCTTTTTGCCGCCCGGCAGCCCCAGTTTTTCGAACAGGACATCGCCCAATTGCTTGGTCGAGCCGATATTGAATTCATTTCCGACCGCCTCATAGATCGTGCGTTCGAGTGCCGCGATGCGCTGCGCGAAATCCTGCGACAGATCGGCGAGGGCGGCGCGGTCGACCTTGATGCCGGCTCGCTCCATCGCGGCCACGACCGGTGCGAGCGGCCGCTCGATGGTCTCATAGAAGGCGGTCATCTTGTCGTGGACGAGCCGCGCCTTCATCAATATATGCAGCCGCAGCGCCGCATCGGCGCGTTCGGCGGCATAGTCGCGGGCGCGCTCGCGCGGAACTTCGGCAAACGGTATCAGACTCTTGCCGGTGCCGATCAGCTCTTTGAGCGGCATCAGGTCATGTTCGAAGCAGCGCTTGGTCAGCGACTCGATCTCATGGTCGAACTGGCCACCGTCGAGCACATAAGACATCAGCATCGTGCAATCGTGCGGTGCCAATGAAATACCCGAGCGCGACAACAGATGCGCGGTGGTCTTGATGTCGTGGCCGATCTTGAGGACCCCGGGGTCCTCAAGCAGCGGCCGCAGCTTTGCGATTACAGTGTCCAATGGAACGCCCGACGGCTGGGCCAGGTCAAGCTCGCCCGCTGGGCGATGACCGAGCGGCACGTAGGCCGCCTCTCCCGGAGCCAGCGCCAGTGCGATCCCGGCGATCTCCGGCCGCCGGCCGGGCACGCCGCTCGCCGCAACCCATACCGCGACCACCCCGGCTTCACGGGCAGCCTCGATCCAATGATCGAGGCTTTCGAGTGTATCAATCAGCGTGTAATTGCGCGGCGCCGTAAACGGCGACACCTCCGGGATCACCGGCTCGCAGGGCCCCGTCGGCGGCGGCGCCATAATGTCGAGACGGCGCTCGATGCGCGTCCTCAGAGCGCGCAATTCCATCTCGTCAAGGAATGGAAAGAGCTTTTCCGGATCGTATGGCTTTACCTTCAGTTCCGACAACGGACACGGCAGCGGCACGTGATCGTCGAGCTGGACCAATTCTTTTGACAATCGCGCCTTGACCTCGTTCTCGAGCAAAGCCTTGCGCCGCTTTGGCTGCTTGATTTCGTGCGCACGGGCGAGCAGGGTTTCGAGATCGCCATAGGTGTTGATCAGTTCGGCTGCGGTCTTGACGCCGATGCCGGGCACGCCCGGTACATTGTCGGTGCTGTCACCGCACAGCGCCTGAACCTCGATCACCTTATCCGGGCCGACCCCAAATTTTTCGCGCACCTCCTCTTCGCCGATCGGACGATCGGTCATCGGATCGCGCATTTTTACGTCGTCGCCGACTAGCTGCATCAAATCCTTGTCGGACGACAGGATCGTGACCTTGGCGCCGGCGGCCACCGCGTGGCGGGCATAAGTTGCAATCAGATCATCGGCCTCGAAATCCTCCATTTCGATCTGGCAGACATCGAATGCCGCGGCAGCACGCCGGACATGTTCCAACTGC
>DASXMC010000739.1:0-1701 GCA_036495885.1 Allostellaceae bacterium
GCAAGTTGCCATTTCACGACCGCATTGCCGCCGGCGAACATTGCGGTCGAGCCGGCCATGTAGGCGATCCCGAGCGGGACCTGGTTGCGCCCCGCCGCAGCCACGTTGGCGACCGTCATCGCGCCGAGCCGATTGGCCGGATATCCATCACAACCCCCCGTTTATGAGCAGTCGACAACGAGCACCGCGGCTCACCGTAAAAGGCCTGGCGCGGCGGCTCACCTTTGAGCCTGGATAGGCCGTGCAATGCCGCGTTGCCGGGGCACGGACGATCAGATCTGCTCGGGCCGGTCGCCGTAGGGCTGGGTGATCATCTCCATCAAGTGACCGTCAGGGTCGTCGAAATAGACGCCGCGACCGCCGTGCAGATGATTGATCTCACCGGGCTTGGTGCGCCGCGGATCGGCGTAATACCGGACCCCCTGAGCGCAGATGCGCGCGAACGCCGCGTCGAACTCGGGGTCGCTGACAAGGAACGCGTAATGCCCCGGCCGGAACTCCTCGCGCGTAGCGAAATCGAGGGTCACGCCGTTCGCCGTCTTGATCGGGACGAAATGGCCCCATTCCGGTCCCGCCTGGAGATTGAGGATATCGGCGAGGAACTTGGCCGAGGCCCATTTGTCCTTCGCCGGGATGATCGTGTGATTGAGTTCGACACTCATCTGGTCCTCCCTTTTCAAAAGCTTATTCTATCACGTCATCGGCCTGCACGAGGAGACTTGGCCGTATTCCGTTGCTCCTGAGAAAACGACTAGCTTACGCCGCGATCTCGCCGTCCGCTCGGGTTCTGGCGAACAACGGAATCCAGACTTCCGGGGCAATAAGGGCGGTGTCGGCCAGATGGCGGGGATCGGAAGAAATAGTCGTCCCGGGGGGTGATGGCCTGATCAAGATCGCTTTGGCTGCTAAGAACCGCTGATCGGCTCGTCGCCGGAACGCCCTTGAAGAGGAAATCGGTGTGCAAGCTCGGAGCGAGGGTTCGGGTGCGCCCGGCGGCCCAAAGGTCTCGCCGGCTCGATTTCATTTGCTTTGTAGACCGGTGCTGCGGCAAGTGCGGCCAGGAAATCGATCAATGCCTCGGCCGGCAGCGCTTGCTTGGAGAGAGTTGGGTGGTCGTCTAAAACTCGACGTCTGCGCCATCGACTTACCGATAGGTGTCGCGGCGCGCAGGCAAAAGCGCAACCGATTTGAGGAGCGAAATGTTGAAACATGGGATCCTTGCCTGCCTGCTGACGCTGGCTGCTATCGCCGTCACGCCGGCGGCGATCGCACAGAACGCCCCGGACTACGCTGCGATTGTCGCTGCCCCCGACCGAAGCACCGCGGATCGCAAGCTCGACACCAACCGCGCGCCGGCTCAGTGGCTGGCGTTCATTGGCGCGAAGCAGGGCATGAAAATCCTCGACATCTTCGCGGTATATGGGTGGAAGGCGGAACTTCTGGCGCGCGCCGTAACGCCAGGCGGCAAAGTTTATGCGCAAAATTCGGACGCCATCTTTGCGCGCGTCAAGGATCGGCTCGATGCACGGCTCAAGACTCCAGCAGCGGCCAATATCGTCTCGGTGGTGCGGCCGTTCGAGGATCCTGCGCCACCCGGGATGCATGATTTCGATCTCGTAGCGTTTTTCTATGCCTATCACGACGTTACGTACCTTGGTGTCGATCGCGCCAAGATGAATAAGGCATTCTACGATGCGCTGA
>DASXMC010000740.1:0-1645 GCA_036495885.1 Allostellaceae bacterium
CCGCCATCGCGTTTAGCAGCCGCAAGGCCATATCTCGAACGCGTTCGCGGTGCGGAAGGCCGATTTGCAGGTCGCGGCCGTTTAAGGCCTGATTGCTCACTAGCTGATCAATCTGAGACAGCAGCGTCGAGACCGGCGGAAGGTAAATGGTCTTCACCTGCTGGATGTGCAAAAGCCCGATCAGGCATACCACCACGACGGCGGCGAGCGCCGCCTGGCCAATGCGAATCTGGCGGTGTCTGCGAGTCGTCTCCCCATAAGCAGGTTGAGCAAGCTGGTGCTCTGGAAAAACTTTAGCCGTGAAGAGCGCTTCGGCGAACGCGTCCGCTCGGGCTTCCTGGGCGGCCACTCCCGCAACCCGCCCCGTCAAAAAGAAGCCACGAAACATGAACGCTTCGTGATAGGCGCTGGTTCGCAGCATGTGGGTGAGGAGCACCGAGAGCGGGGCGGCGAGCGATTGCGCTTCTCCCGGAAACAGCAGAATGCCCTCGGCCACCCTCACTTCCGGCTCGGGCATCATCAACACAAGCTGTGCGACCGACAACTCTCGACCGACCTCGGCCACCCCTTCATCTACCCATCTGGGCTCGAAAACACTGTCCAGGGCATACGGCACCGACCAGCCCAAGAGCTGCTGCCGGGCTTGCCGCGGCAGGGCGAGCACCCAATCGGTGAAGCCGGTCAGCTCTTCGCACCCAGTGATGAGCAAATACACCGGAATGCGCCAGCCGGTGATGCGCTGAACCGACCAAATCAACTGGTAGATCTGGTCGCCGCGGGCGACTAGCCGATCCTGCCCGTCGGGTAAACTCCCCAGCTCGGACACACGGATCACGATAACCAATCCATCGATCGGCCGTTCAGGCCGGCAGGTTTGCAGCGCGCGGACCAACGCGTGCCAGCGATGGCGCCACTCCGGGCCATCGAGCAACCCGTCATCAAAGCCTAGCACCGCGCCCGAGCGGCAGAACGAGATGCGGCTAACCTGACTGAGCGCCGCCTGATGTGCCCCGGCAATATCGGGAGGCCAGGGTACCTGGTCCGGCAGCAGGCGGTCGAGATCCGAGCCACCAGCACCGACGGCAACGATCCACGGCACCTCATAAAAGCCGCCGCCGCCCGCGACCAAGCGCTGCAATTGCAGGGAAGCGAGCTTCATCGATTGCGGCAGCGTGCGCGCTGGCGGTCGCTTCAAAGTCCCAGCGGGTGGTCCGGATGCCGAGCCGCCGCGACCGCCATTTGCCCTCGCTTCGCGCGCATGCTTTACGCTGAGAAACATCAGAACCATCGCGACGACGGCGAGCAGCGCGATCAGATAGGGCAGCAAGGCGGCGAACTGGAGACCAGTGTTAGTGGTCATTGCGTCAGTTCGGCGCTAGTGCGAATTATGCTCTGTGCGGTGGCGAGGATGGGGGATACGGCCTCACGCCACAGCGCATCGCTAAGCACGATGTAGACGGTAATGAGGAGCAGAATTGCCATTACCCAAGGGCGCACCGAGGGCAATGGACGCCGGCTGGCTTGCTCGAGCGGGCGCGTCGCACCTTGTGACAGCAGGGTCTGAAAATCGATTTGAACGGGATAGGGCAAATGAAAAATCACGCCAAAGAGCCGTTCCTCCAGTGCCGCGATCTCGCCGCGGTCG
>DASXMC010000741.1:0-1791 GCA_036495885.1 Allostellaceae bacterium
CCTGCGGCTGCATCGCGTTTTGGGCCCTGCGGCGCCCGCCGGCGCGCCGACTCCTCGCCACTGTTTAGGATTCTGAACCGGGAGCCTTCACTACCAGACCGGGCGCGGTCAGCGGCCATGAATTAGCGTCGATCGAGCCAACCGCGCCGCGTTTTCACGATGTACGTCTCCAAGATTCCGAGGTGCCGCGCTTGTTCCGCGTCCGGGTGTTTCAGAATACGCAGGCTGTCGTACACCTGTGCTATTCGATCTTTCAAAGCAATGATGATTTCGCTGGGATTGCTTGCTGAAACCGAAATATTCAAATCCGGCATTTCCGCGACAAAATTCCGCTCGCCCAGTGATTCGACGACTACTGGGATCGGTCGGCTCAAATCGTAGGTGCGCAGCGAATCGATGGTGAGCTCGACCCGCGAGATTGCCGAAGGCGGCTTGGGCGCGGGCATCTCGGGAGGCGGCTCGATCGCCGTTTCGGCGGCGAAGGCTATCGCGGCAACCTCCGCTGCCGTAGATGGTATCGCCAGAGCTGCCGCCGCGGGGGCCGGCGCTAGAGACTTGCGCGTCGGTTCGGGGGTGGGCGAGATGCCGCCCACCGACAGAACGGGCTGCAATCTAAACCATATGAGCCGCCGGGCGCGCGCCGGTCGGCTGCGCGTTTGCGACACCCGATGCAGCTTGAAGCTTGCCGCTGATGCGCTCAGTGCGGTCGTCACCAGTTCTTCGTCTTCGGCGCGCAGTCCGGCTATCATCGCTATCGGATGCAGCCTCGAGGATATCCATGCCGCCGGTATCGCCGTCGTCGCGCTGAAAACGTTAAGCCCGCTCATTGTCACCCCAGCGCTCCGGGTCAGTCGAGCGCGTTGGGTCAGCCGAGCGCTTTGGCCGCCAGTGCTGCCGCCCGGACATCGGTGATCAAGGTCGATTTCATGCTGTAGACCGGTTCGCCGTCGGGCGATTCCTGGTCTTGATCGCGGAATACGGCGATGACGACGGATTTGACGCGCATAATCGTGCCGTCGGCGAGCCGATACTCGCTCCACCGCTCCTTGGCGTCGAGGACTTCGATTTCGACCGTATTAGGCGAAGCGTCCGAACGGACCTCGCTCACCGCTGTCTCCTGCCGATGTTCCGTCGAGCCGACCGCGCCCCGATCGCACTCGAAACGCGATTTTGTGCTTTCTTTGTTGACGAATGATTGATCGCCCGGGCCGCAAGCATTCAGACTTGCGCCGCGACGATCGCGCGCTGCCCCGTCATCCTATCATCGATCTACCCGTCTTCATCGAGCTGACGACGAGGCGGCGAGCCGGCCGCGCAGGTCGGTACAGACTGCTGGCGAGGCCACACTCCGCTGAGATCGGGTTAGACGGCGAAATCGATCAGCTGACGCACCGGGGCGCCGGATTTGAGTGCGGCGAACCCGTTATTGATCTCGGCCAATTTGAGCCTGCCCGAGATCAGGTGATCGAGCTTGAGCCGACCCTGCCGCCACAATGACAACAGGCGCGGCATGTCGACGCGAAAGCGGTTGCCGCCCATCGAGGTGCCCTGGATCTTGCGATCGCGCAAAAAGTCGAAGCCGTGCAATTCGATCTTCACGCCGTAGGGCACCATGCCGATGATTGTCGCGGTGCCGCCGGCGCGCAACATTTGAAACGCCTGCTCGGCGGTGGCCTTGGTGCCGAGCGCCTCGAACGAGTATTGGACGCCGCCGCCGGTCATGTCGCGCACGGCCTTGACCGGGTCGGCATTGCTGACATTGAGCGTGTCGGTGGCGCCGAGTTCGCGCGC
>DASXMC010000742.1:0-2948 GCA_036495885.1 Allostellaceae bacterium
CCCAAACCTTCGGCTCAAAGCCGGGCTTTCCGACGCTGCACGTTCTCGATTCGACCGATCCGGCGCAGATCCGCGATTTCGAAAGTCGCATCGACCCGGCGCGCACTTTGTTCATCGTGTCGAGCAAATCGGGCAGCACCCTCGAACCCAACATCTTCAAGCAATATTTCTTCGAGCGTGCCAAAGCGGCGGTTGGCGCAGCCGAGGCGCCGAAGCGCTTCGTCGCGATCACCGACCCTGGCTCCTCGCTCGAAAAGACCGCGCGCAACGAAGGTTTCCGCGCCATCTTCCACGGCGACCCAAGCATTGGTGGGCGCTATTCGGTGTTGTCGAATTTCGGCATGGTGCCGGCGGCGGCGATGGGCGTTGCACCGGGTGCCTTTCTCGAAAGCACCGCCGAGATGGTGCGCTCCTGCGCGCCGAGCGCACCGCCGATCGAAAACCCGGGTGTCATCTTGGGTGCCATCCTCGGCGTGTGTCAGAGGCATGGGCGCGACAAGGCGACGATCATCGCCTCGAAAGGGATTGCCGATTTCGGCGCCTGGCTCGAACAGTTGCTCGCCGAATCGACTGGCAAGCTCGGCAAAGGAATTGTCCCGGTTGATAGCGAGCCGTTGGGCGCTCCAGGTGTGTACGGCAACGACCGCGTCTTTGCCTATTTGCGGCTGGCGTCCGATCAGGATAGCGAGCAGGAGCGCGCGGTCGCCGCACTCGAAGCTGCCGGCCATCCGGTGGTGCGGATCGTGGTTTCCGATGCGATGCAGCTCGGCCAGGAATTTTTCCGCTGGGAGATGGCGACGGCGGTGGCGGGCTCGCTGATCGGGATCAATCCGTTCGATCAGCCCGACGTCGAGGCGAGCAAACTCAAGACCCGCGATCTGACCACCGCCTATGAACAGACCGGCTCGTTGCCGCAAGAAGAGCCGTTCTTCACCGAGGGCCAGTTCAAACTTTTCGCCGACCCGCGCAATGCCGGCGAGCTGAAGCCGCGGGCGACCAGCCTGGAGGCCGCGTTGAAGGCGCATTTCGCCCGCATCGGCGCCGGCGATTATGCCGCCCTCCTCGCTTATATCCAAAGGAACCCGGCCCATATCGAAGCAATGCAGAGCCTGCGCCTTAAGATCCGCGACCGCACCAAGGCCGCGACCTGCGTCGGCTTTGGCCCGCGTTTTTTGCATTCGACCGGGCAGGCCTATAAGGGGGGGCCGAACAGCGGCGTCTTTTTGCAGATCACCTGCGACGACGCCGAAGATTTGCCGGTCCCGGGCCAGAAATACACCTTTGGCATCGTCAAGGCGGCGCAGGCGCGCGGCGATTTCGAGGTGCTGGCCGAACGCGGCCGGCGTGCGCTGCGCGTTCACATTTCCGGCAATCTCGATGCCGGTCTCGCTGCCCTCAGCCGGGCGATCGAGGGGGTGTTGGGCTAATTGTCGCCGCATCGACGGTAAGGGAGACTTCCAATGCAACTGGGAATGATCGGTCTTGGCCGGATGGGCGGCAATATCGTGCGCCGGCTGATGAAAAACGGCCATAGCTGCGTCGTCTACGACAAGAGCCCCGACGCGGTGCGCGGTCTTGCGGGCGAGGGGGCCAAGCCCAGCCAAAACCTGGCCGATTTTGTCAAGCAGCTGTCGGCTCCGCGCGCGGTCTGGGTCATGCTGCCGGCTGGCCACATCACCGACGAGACGATTGTCGAGCTGAGCCAACTCTTGTCCGCGGACGACATCGTCATCGACGGCGGCAATTCGTTCTACCAGGACGACATCCGTCATGCCGAGCTGCTCAAACCGAAGGGAATCCATTTTGTCGATGTCGGCACCAGCGGCGGCATCTGGGGTTTCGAGCGCGGCTACTGCATGATGATCGGCGGCGACAAAAAGGTCGTCGACCACCTCGACCCGCTGCTTAAGACGCTGGCTCCCGGCCGCGGCAACATCGAGCTCACTCCCGGCCGGGACAACCGTGATCCGCGCGCGGAAGAGGGCTATCTGCATTGCGGTCCGGTGGGTGCGGGTCATTTTGTCAAGATGGTCCACAACGGCATCGAATACGGGGTCATGCAGGCCTATGCCGAGGGGTTTGACATTCTGCGCAATGTCAACTCGCCGGCCGTACCTGAGAACCGCCGCTACAACCTCGAGCTTCCGGACGTTGCCGAAGTATGGCGGCGCGGCAGTGTGATCTCGTCGTGGCTGCTCGATTTGACCGCGATCGCCCTCGCCGGAGACCCGCAACTCTCCCAGTTTACCGGGCAGGTCGCCGATTCTGGCGAAGGCCGCTGGACGGTTCAGGCGGCAATCGAAGAGGCAGTGCCGGCCGAGGTGTTGTCGTCGGCGCTCTATACCCGCTTTCGCTCGCGCCAGCAGCACACCTTTGCCGAGCGCATTCTGTCGGCGATGCGCCATGAGTTCGGCGGCCATCAGGAACCGGGCACGATGACAGGGGACTGACGCGATGGACGACGCCCGACCCGAAACCAAGACAGCGCACGCGGCGCCGCGTGCACCGAAAGCGCCGCCTTGCACGATCGTGATTTTTGGCGCCGGCGGTGATCTGACCAGACGGTTGCTGATGCCGGCGATCTACAATCTCGCTAAGGACAAGCTTTTGTCCGACAAGTTTGCGATCATCGCCGCCGACCGCACGCCGAAACCGCCTGATGCCTATCGCGACTCTCTCGCCGATGGGGTCCGCAGCTTTGTTTCGGACACCGCCTCGGGCGGCGAGACCGAGCCGTTCGATGCCAAGACATGGGATTTTCTCGCCAGCCGCATCACCCATTTTGCCGGCGACTTTACCGCCCCCGAGACCTATGCCCGGCTCGTCGACCTGCTGAAGACCGTCGAGACGCAGTTCAACACCGGCGGCAATGTATTGTTCTATCTCGCCGTCGCCTCGCAACTGTTCGGAACGATTGTCGAAAGGCTTGGCGAAGCCGGGTTGGCCGA
>DASXMC010000743.1:0-5955 GCA_036495885.1 Allostellaceae bacterium
GGATGGCACTCGCAAAGGATGCGTTGCGTCACGGGGGCGGCACGCTGGACGAGATAGCAGCGCAAGTCGGCTACAAATCAGCCAGCGCTTTCAGCACCGCCTTCCGGCAAAGGGTCGGTTGTCCGCCGAGCGACTATGCGGGCAATAGCGGCTTGCGGGTGATCCGCGTATAGGCTTCGAGACCCGGAACTTGGCGTGCCAAGTCGGGACGTTGATGCGGCCTAGTGGCACGAGGCAATGTCCGAGATGGGGTCGACACCGGCCGTAGCCCGCGGGTATCAAGTGTTAGATTTTTACACGCTAGCCTGCAAAGCTGCGGCCTTGACCAGAACATATCATGAATATATGATTGGACTTCGTTCCCCCTGGAGCCCCGCCGATGCCGGAAATTGTTGCCGATCCGCCTTCGCCTTCCTGTTATCACCTGTTTTCTTCCTGTTATCACCTGTTTTCCCGGGCTTCAATCGAAGAATTTCAACGACTTGCTACCTGATCCGTTTTTGCCCCGCGGGCGCGACGCGCGCGAGCCTATGGGCCACGGATAGCGGGGTTTGCCGGTAAAACAGCGAGAAAGCCGAAGCAAAATCGAACAAATATTTGGATGCGAGAGATTGGCGTCGCGCGTTACGATCGGCAAAGGAAGACAAAGCGGGGAGCGGGGAATGGCCGGGGAAGCTGGCGACGCGAATTCGGCGATGCGGCGCTATTGGAACGAGGTGGCGGGGCCGCGCTGGGCTGCGGCACCAGGAGCGCGGGAGCGGCGCAACCGCGAAAGCCTCGCCCTGCTATTGGCGCGCCTGGGGCTCGCGGGTGGTGAGCATGTGCTCGAAATCGGCTGCGGCACCGGTGCGTTGACCTTGCCGCTGGCTGCCGCGGTCGGCGAGCGCGGCGATATCGTCGCCGTCGATATCGCCGAGCCGATGCTCACAGCGGCACGGCAGCGGGTCAAAGAAGGCGGGTTGCGCAACGTCAGCCTGCATCTCGGCGATGCCCAGGTATTCGCGTTCGAACCCGCCGCCTTCGATGTCGCGACCTCGCGCATGGGGGTCATGTTCTTTGCCGATCCCGCGGCCGCCTTCCGCAACATCGGCGGCGCCTTGAAGCCAGGTGGGCGGCTTGTCTTTGCCTGCTGGGGGCCGCTCGGCGAAAACCGCCATTGGCTCGTCGCCCATGACGTGGCGGTCCGCCAATTGGGGCCGCCGGCGGCCACGCTGGCGCACGACCCGGGTCCGCTCGCCTTTGCCGACCCCGATTTCATCCGCGGCTTGCTCGGTGCTGCCGGGTTTGCCGAGATCGCTGTCGAACGCGCCCACCCGACAATCATCGGCAGCAGCCCCGCAGAGGAAGCGCGACAGGCGCTGGCAATGGGGCCGACCGCACGTCTGATCGAAGAAAAGAACCCCGACGAACCGACCCGCCAAAGGATCGCGCGCGACATCGAAGCGGCCTTTGCCGCCGAAGCCGGCGCCGATGCCGAAATCCGCCTCCCCGGGACGATCTTTCTGGTGACTGCGCGTCGCCCGGTCTGAAGATTTGCCCGATTTGAACGATTGATTGGGTATTTTCAGGTTAAAAAATAGCGCCTTTGGCCGGCTGTGGCACGCCTTGTGCGACAATCGCCACATCAGCCGCGTGGATGTTGCCGCGGCTAAAGCGGGGAGAGCGATGGCGATACGCATCTTGGGGCTGGCCGCGGCGCTGCTTGCGGTGATCGGGATCGCAGGCGGGGCCGCCGCCGGTGAAAAGACCTTGCGGGTGGTGCCTCATGCCGATCTCAAAGTGCTCGATCCGCACACCAACACCGCGACGATCACGTTGATGCACGGGGCGATGATCTACGACACGCTCTTTGCCTGGGATTCGAAGATCCACCCGCGGCCGCAGATGGTGGGCACGTTCGAGATCTCGGCGGATCGGCTCGTCCACACCTACACGCTGCGCCCGGGGCTTAAATTTCAAGACGGCGAGCCGGTCACGACCAAGGATGTAATCGCCTCGGTCAAGCGGTGGATGGTCCGCAACACGATCGGCCAGGTCTTGGCAAAGTTTGTCGACAAGATCACGGCGACCGACGACAAGACCTTTGTCATTCGCCTCAAAGAGCCGTTTGCTTTTGTCGAATTCGCTCTGGGCTCGTTCGACGCCGACATCATGCGCGCCCAGGACGCCGCGACCGACCCGTTCAAACCGGTGACGACGACAATCGGCTCGGGACCGTTCCGCTTTGTGCGCGGGGAATGGAACCCGGGCGCCAAGGTCGTTTACGAAAAAAATCCCGACTATGTCCCGCGCGCCGAGCCGCCCGACGGCCTCGCCGGCGGCAAGGTCGTCAAGCTCGACCGTGTCGAGTGGATCGTATTGCCCGATCCGTTTACCAAATCGGGAGCGTTGCAGCGCGGCGAGGTCGACATGATCGACCAGCTGCCGCAGGACCAGATCCCGGTGCTCGAGCATGCGCCGGATATCGTGATCGACCGGGTCAGCCCGATCGACGCATACGGCATCATCCGCCCCAACAGCCTCTATCCGCCGTTCAATAATCCCAAGGCGCGCCAGGCGCTGGCGCTGATCGTGAACCAACGCGAATACCTGAGTGCTGCGTTTGGCGACGAACGCTGGTGGCGCCCGTGCTGGTCGTTTTTTGTCTGCGGCAGCGCCAACGGCACCGAAGCCGGCTCGGAAAATGATCGCCGTCAGGATCTTGCACGCGCCAAGGCGCTCTTGGCCGAAGCCGGCTACAAGGGCGAAAAGATCGTTATGCTGACGACCCAGGAGATCCCGAGCATTTCGGCGCTGGGTGAGGTCACGGCCGACAATCTGCGCAAGATCGGCGTCAATGTCGAAGTCGCGACCAGCGACTGGGGCACCATGGTCGCGCGCCGGGCCAAAAAAGATCCACCGGGGCAGGGGGGATGGAACATGTTTCACACCACTCTCGGTGGAACCCAGATGTTTTCGCCTTTGACCAATTTCACGATCAACTCGAGTTGCGACGGCAAAAACTGGTTCGGCTGGCCGTGCGACGCCAAGACCGAAGAATTGCGCATGGCCTATATCCGGGCTGCCGACAAGGGTACCGACCAGGCTGCACTCGAAGCGCTGTCCAGGCGGCTGTGGCAGGCGGTGCCGGACATTCCCGTCGGTCGGTACACTCAGCCGTTTGCTTGGCGCACCAATGTCACCGGCGTATTGCACGCCGCCTTGCTGGTGTTCTGGAACATCGACAAGGATTGAGGGTGCCGGCGGACTGGCGGCGGGTGGATCATTCGATTGGGACACGCCTCTTGGTAAGTTCGGTTTCGTTGACGCGCAAGCCGAGGCCGGGTTCGGTGGGCAAATGGAAGAGGCCATTGACAGGCTTTGGCGGATTGTCGAAGACCGCGTGCTGGCGCGGCGACGGGTCGTTCCATTCACATGGCTTGGCCATATGCAGCAGGCTTGCCGCCAAATGGAGGTTGGCGGTATGGCCGATCGAGGGTTGCGTCTGGTGCGGCACCAGCTCCACGCCGTGAGCGTGCGCCAATGCGGCGCAGCGCGAGAGTCCGGTAACACCGCCCATCTTGACGATATCCGGCTGCACCATGCGCACCCCGGCATCGATCAGATCGGCAAGACCCGATAAGGTGTAGGTCTGTTCGCCGGCCGAGACGGTGATGTCGAGCCGGCGCGCGACCTCGCCCATTGCTTTGACGTGATAATGCTGCACCGGCTCTTCGAACCACCAATAGCCGAGCTCTTCGAGCGCGCGTCCGACACGGATGGCGCCGCCCGACGAGTAACCATTATTGGCGTCGAAAGCGAGCGGGAAGCCGTCGCCGACCAGCCGACGGATTGCGCGCGCCTTGGCAATGTCGCCTGCAATGTCGGTGTCGGGGCGGGTGCGGTCATTGTCGAAACGGATCTTGACCGCCGCCGGCTGGTCCTTGAGCCGGGTCTCGACCACGCGCAGCACCTCGTCGAGGCTGCGCTCGCCATTGCCGCCAATCGAGGCGTAGAACGGCAGCGCTGTCCGCCAGGCGCCGCCCAACAGCTTGTAGATCGGCTGGCCGAGAAGCTTCCCCTTCAAATCCCAGAGGGCGATGTCGATCGCCGCCAAAGCGCCGGTCAATGCACCCTCGGGCCCAAGCTTGGCGAATTGGTGCAGCAACTGATCGTGCAGCACGGCGTGATCGAGCGGATCCCGGTCGACCAAAATCGGCGCCAAATGGTGTGCGATGATCCCGAGCGAGGCGAGTCCGCCCTGCATCGGCGAGGCTTCGCCAATGCCGCTGAGACCGTCTTCGCAATACACCCGCACCCAGGCGCTGCCCTGCGCCAGCCGGTCGTCGGGCGACCAGCGCACTTGAAATGCTTCGATTCTGCAGATCCTCACCGCCGTCTGCTCCCGATGCCGCAACGCTTATTCTGAGCTCTCGATCATGCGGTGAACAGTGCAAACACGGGCCCGGACACTGCTAATTCCGGGGAGGGACCGGTTTCGTGCCGAGTGGGCGAAAAAACTTGCTGCGGACAGCGCCAGGGCGGCCAAACATGAACAATTCGGGCACTTGCGCCAGGCCCGCCGCCGCGGCATGGGCGCAATCGGTTGCGGGCAATCGGACGAAGCTCGCTGCGGACTCTCCAGCATGGCAAAGCGAGATCGAATTGCCGAGATCAAAGCGAACAAATTTTCGATCGGGACGCAATCCCGCCTCCCGATCAGCCAGGCAGGAGACCGCCATGTCGATCGCCCAAACCGAGAGCCGCTACGAAACCCCATCCGCGACGTCGTCCTTCACCGCTCGCGCTGCCAAGATCGGCCGCGGGGTCGTGGTTGCAGGTGCGATTGCCGCGATGGCGGTGAGTGCTGTGCCGCAAACGGCGCAGGCCGGTTCGGGTAACGGCGCGGCGATCGGGCTCGGCATCCTTGGCGGCGTTATCGCCGGAGCCGCGATCGCGGCCACCACGCCACCGGTTTATGTCGCTCCGCCGTCCTACTATTATCCGCCACAAGGTTACTACTATAATTCAGCGCCGGGTTATTATTATTCGCCCAATCCCTATTACGGCTCGGCGGCGTATGGCTACCCGTACTACAATTACCGATGACGATTTCGGCGCGCTAGGCCGCGCCGTCTGTTTGACGCAGGTGCCGGTCTCAGTGCGGAGGCCGGCGCCTTTCTTGTGCCTGATCGGACTTGACCCCGGTTCTCAATCGGCCAATGTCGCGCCACTGTGTTAGGGCCACGGAGGTGTCGGTGGAGGCCAGCGAAATTGCCGAAAAGATACGCGGCGAAGAGGTCGAGCGCCGGCTCGAGGAGGATGCCGAATTCCGCAAATTTACTGGGATCTATCTCGGCTTTATCGCGATGCTGTTGGCGATCACCACGCTTGGCGGGGCGAACGCCACCAAGACCATGGTGAACGCCAATATCCAGGCCTCCGACACCTACGGCTTTTACCAGGCCAAATACGCCCGCCAAACCGCTTACCGGCTGGCCGCGGACCAGCTCGAGGCGCAGCTCGCGATAACCCCGACGATCTCGCCGAGCGACAAAACCAAGCTGCGGGACAAGATAACGCACTGGCGCGCCACCGCCGACCGCTATGAAACCGACCCTGCCACCGGCGCCGGCAAAGAACAGCTGCTCGCCAGGGCCAAGGAATGGCAGGACAAACGGGATCGCGCCGCCGAACGCGACCCCAATTTCGACTTTGCCGAGGCGTTGTTTCAGATTGCGATCGTGCTGGGCTCGGTCAGCATCGTCGCCGCGTCGCGTCCGCTCGTCAGGCTGAGCGGGGCGCTCGCATTCGCCGCGGCATTGCTGATGGTCAACGGCTACTTTCTGCTGGTCCACCTGCCGCTGGAGTGATCGGGCGGCTCATCGCGGCCGGCAGCAGGCGCTCGAGGCCGAGAAATTTTTCCGGATCCTGCGGCTGGCCGTCGACCCTCACCTCGTAATGGACATGCGGACC
>DASXMC010000744.1:0-7772 GCA_036495885.1 Allostellaceae bacterium
ACCGCGATAGAGGAGGTGTGAAACATGTCAGCGGCACCGCAAATCCGCGAATCCGGGTTCAAGACCAACCCCGACTACAAGATCATCTTGGAACCGTCGCCGCGCCGCGTGCGGGTCCAGTTCAACGGCGAAATCATCGCCGACAGTACCAATGCGCATCTGTTGTTCGAGACCCGCCATCTGCCGGTCTACTATTTCCCGCGGTCGGATGTGCGCATGGATCTGTTGACGCCGACCGACCATCACACCTTCTGCCCGTACAAAGGGACAGCGTCATACTGGACGATCAAGGTCGGCGACCGGACCTCGGAAAATGCGGTGTGGGGCTACCCCGATCCGTTCGATGAGGTAACGGGGCTCGCCGATTTTGTCGCGTTTTATTGGGACCGCGTCGACCACTGGTACGAGGAAGACGAAGAAATCTTTGTCCACCCGCGCGACCCCTACAAGCGGATCGACGTGATCCAGTCATCGCGTCCGGTGCAGGTCATTCTCGGCGGAGAGACCGTCGCCGAGACCCGCCGCGCCCGTTTCCTGTTCGAAACGCGCCTGCCCACCCGCTATTACATCCCGCCCGAGGATGTGCGCATGGATCTGTTACTTCCGAGCGCCAAGGCGACCGCCTGCCCTTACAAAGGGAAGGCGCGGTACTATTCGGTCAAGATCGGCGACCGGCTCTATGAAGACATCGTGTGGAGCTATCCCGACCCGATCCCGGAATGCCCCAAGATCAAAGGATATTTGTGCTTTTATAACGAGCACGTCGACGAGATCCGGGTCGACGGCAAGCCCGTGGCGCGACCGGTAACACCCTGGTCCAAGGACTGGAAAGAGAAAGCCGCCACCGTCCCCGACTCGCGCGGCCCGGTCGCGCGGCCTTAGCTCCGATCTAAAATTGCAGCACGGCGAGGGAATATCTCCCTCTCCGCCCCTCGGGGGGCTACGATATTCGCTGATCTTGCGAATCCAGAGCTCTTTGATTTTTCCTCTCCGCCCCTAGGGGCGGAGAGGGCGGGGGTGAGGTGGGGGTTACAGCTTCAGAGCGGTAGCATCGCCCACCTCACCCTCCCCATCGCTGATGCGATGGATCCCCTCCCTCTCCCCCGCAGGCGGGCGGAGAGGGAAAATTCCGTCGGTGATGATTTCGCGGCGGAAATCGTCTGAATGCCGTAGCTCAAGGGCGGAGAGGGTTTCAGCACTACTCCCGCGGGGCGAAGGCGCGCAGGAAGGTGTCGACAGCGGCTGCGACGATGGTGGTAAGGGTCGGCTGATCGGCTTTGTTTTCGAGGCGCAAGAGGTAGCGCAGCTGGGTCTCGCCGCGCACCAGACCGGTGAACTGCTCTGCGGCGAGACGCGGATTGGCGATGTCGAGCGATCCGGCCGCGGCTGCAGCCGTTAGAAACGCTTCGATCTGGGCGTGATTGCGCTCGGGGCCAGCGCGCCAGAAGACTTCGCCGAGCTCCGGAAAGCGGCTCACCTCGCCGACAATCAGGCGATGCAACGCGATCGCATCGGGCGACAGTAAGAGCTCGAGAAATCGGCGGCCAAGTGTGGTCAGGGATGCGTGAACCTGGCGCGGATCGAGTTCGCCCGCCGAGAACTCGGCGAAATACCGCTCGCATTCGCGGCCGATCACCGCGCCGAACAATTCCTCTTTGCCGGAAAAATGCGCGTAGACGGTCGCCTTCGACACCCCGGCCTCGCGCGCGATCGCATCCATGCTAACCGCACCGAAGCCCCTTTCGAGAAACATGCGCTTTGCCGCGGCAAGGATGCTCTCGGCCTTGCCGGCGATCGGGGGGTCGCTTCGCTCGCCTTGTTCCATCATGCGCGTTTAGGGCTCCTCTTTGACGCCGCGACTTGACAATTATTAGAGAGAGCGTAGTTTGTGCGCAACAATGAACTGAACGGTTTAGTTTAGAGAGGATGCGCAAGAAGCTGGTGATCGCCGCGGTCGCGCTGGCGCTGATTCTTGGCGGCTATGGCGGCTGGCGCTGGTGGACCGATTGGCGGTTCATGCAATCGACCGACGATGCCTATATCGCCAGCGACGTATCGGTGATCAGCCCCAAAGTCGAGGGCTACATCAAACAGGTGCGCGTTGCCGACAACGAGGCGGTCAAAAAGCACGACGTGCTGTTTGTCATCGACGACAGCGACTTTGCCGCCAAGGTGGCGCAGGGCCAGGCAGCCGTAGCGACCGAAGAAGCGGCGGTCGCGACCTTTGCCAGCCGGCTCGATCTGCAAAAAGCGATGATCGCCCAGGCGCAGGCCGAACTGCAATCGGCCGAGGCCGATCTCGTCCGCACGCAGCAGGACTACAAACGCTACGCCGCGCTGATGACGACCGATTTCGCCAGCCGTCAGCGCTACGAACAAGCCCAGGCCGATGCCCGCAAGGCCGAGGCCGCGGCTCAAAGGAGCCGCGCGACGCTCGCTGCCGCGCAAAGCCAATACAGTGTGCTGCAAGCGCAGCGCCGGGAGGAGGAGGCGCGGCTGGGCCAGGCGCGCGCCAATCTGCGGCTCGCCCAAAATGATCTCGACAACACCGTCATCCGCGCGCCGATCTCGGGGATCGCCGGCAATCGCGCCGGGCAGGTCGGGCAATATGTCAAGTCCGGCACCGAACTCTTATCGCTGGTGCCGTTGCCGCGGGTCTACGTTACCGCCAATTTCAAGGAAACGCAGCTGACGCGGATGCAGCCGGGACAGCCCGCCGAGGTCGCGGTCGACGCCTATCCCGATCAGGTGCTCACCGGCAAGATCGAGAGCTTCGCTCCGGCGAGCGGCGCCCAATTCAGCCTGCTGCCGCCCGACAACGCCACCGGCAATTTCACCAAGATCGTGCAGCGGGTGCCGGTGCGCATCGCCTTGCCGCGCGAGGAGCCGCTCGCCCGGCTGCTGCGGCCGGGTCTGTCGGTCACGGTTACGGTCGATACCCGCGAGCCGGGTGCGGCGGTCGCGGCCGACGGCATCGTTGGCGCCGCCGAGGCCAAGCCCGCGGCAAACGACGCGCCGGCGCAACGATGAGTTGGGCGCCGGCGGCGCTGCGCCGGGTTGCCTGGGCGCGCCCATTTCCGGCGCTGCGCCAACCCGCGCTGCCAGCAAAACCGGCGGCGCCGACAGCACCGCCGGGCGAAGCCGGCGCCCAGCCGACCCTGCGCGATTGGGTCGGGGTCGTCGCCATGGTGGTCGGCCTGTTCATGGCGATCATGGACGTACAGATCGTCACCAGCTCGTTGACCCAGATCCAAGGCGGGCTCTCGGCCAGCGCCGACGAGATCAGCTGGGTGCAGACCGCCTATCTGATTGCCGATGTCGTGATGGTGCCGCTCTCCGGAACCCTGTCGCGCCTGTTGTCGACGCGGATATTGTTCGTTAGCGCGGCGCTCGGCTTTACCGCGGCGAGCGCGCTCTGTGCCACCGCAACCAGCCTCGGCGAGATGATCTTTTATCGCGCTCTGCAAGGGTTCTGCGGCGGCGCCATTTTGCCGAGCGTATTTCCGGTGGTCTATACGCGGTTTCGCGGGCCGAACCTGACCCGGCTGATGGTGCTGATCTCGGTCATTCTGAACCTGTCCTCGACTCTCGGCCCCACGATCGGCGGGTTTCTCACCGACACCTTCTCATGGCATTGGCTGTTTCTGGTCAATATCGTGCCCGGCATTGCGGTCGCAGTGGTCGTCTGGCTTTGCATCGACATCGACAAGCCCGACCTGTCGCTGTTGCGCCGGTTCGACGTAACAGGCCTCCTGTTGATGGCGCTGTTTCTGGGCTGCCTGCAATATGCCCTCGAAGAGGGGCCGCGCTGGGATTGGCTCGACGATCACACGATCCGCGCCGCGGTAATTATATCGAGCCTCGCCGGCACCTTGTTCTTTTTTCGGGTTTTGACGTATCGCCAGCCGATCGTCGATTTGCGCGCATTCACCAACCGCAATTTCGCGTTCGGCTCATTTTATACTTTTCTCATCGGCACCGGCATGTACAGCACGACCTATCTGATCCCGCTGTTCCTGGCGCAGGTTCGCGGCTTTAGCGCATTGCAGATCGGCGAGACGGTGTTTGTCGCCGGGATAGCACAGATGGCGATGTCGCCGTTCAGCGCCCAGCTTGCCAAGCGCGTCGACTTGCGGCTGATGCTGGCGATCGGTCTTGGCCTGTTTGCCTTTTCGATGTACCTGACCGCCGGTCTCACCAACCAGACGAGCTTTCCCGAACTTCTGGTGCCGCAGGCCGTCCGCGGCGTGTCGTTGATGTTGTGCTATCTCCCGGCCAACATGATCGCACTCGGCTCGGTCCCGCAAGACAAGCTGAAGAATGCGTCGGGTCTTTACGGTCTGACCCGCGACCTCGGCGGCGCCATCGCGCTGGCGACGATCGGCACGCTCTTGAACAACCGGATGCAGTTTCACTGGAACCGGCTAATCGAGGAGGTGAACCCCGCCCGCCCCGCGGTGCAGCAATTTCTCGCCGCCCAGGCCAACCGGCTCGATTCCATGATCCCGGGCGACACGCACCGGGCCGCCGTCACGATGCTCGGCAATCTGGTGCATCGTGAGGCGCTGGTGCTGAGCTACAACGACGTTTTACTGCTGCTCGGGGGATTCTTTGTTGCCGGCATGATGCTGATGCCGCTGGTGCGCCGCCCGCGCCCGGTTCTGACCACCGATCGTCATTGAGAACGCCCACCACTTGACGGCGCGCGAAACCGCCAAGAGGATTGAGGTTCCACTCACCGGGCTTGCAGAAACTGTCAGCGTCAATGACCAACTCGATCGAACCGGCTCGCCGGCCCGTCATCCCGTACTTTTTGCCGAATGCCGCTCGACCTGCCCGCCGGCTGGCACGCCGCCTGACCGCGCTCGCCACCTGGGCCCGGCTGACCAATACTGCGGTGCGCCTCGGGGAAGCCGACGTCGTATCGCCGCTCGACGCGCAAAGCCGCCACCTCTTGTGGCATGCCCTGACGGAGACGGTTTCCACGATCGGTGTCTTGGCGCCAGCCGATTCGCCGCCGCTGTCGGGGCTTGCGGCGCTCGCAAGGTTTGCCGACCGCCTGCGCGAGCGGGTCGCGAACGAGACGCCGCGCGTCGCTTCGTTCGCCAACCCGGCCGAGCCGCCGCAGCTCTTCCTGTTGGAGATCCTGATCCATGATCTGCAACCGTGCCTCGGCCGCTGGCAGCCCCGCCTCGACGCTTGGTCCCGGTCGCATTCGCAGGCGGCCGACGCCCCGCTCTTGGGGTTATGCCGCGATGATCTTGCGCGCACCCGCGAGCGGCTGATCGAGCGGGGTTGGCAAATCGGTATCTCTTTGGAGGTACCCGGTCTCGAGCGGCTGCTTCCCGAACGACCGGCGGTCGTGCCGGAGATGGTGGCACCCCACGAACTCGCCAGCGCCGAGGCCGCCGCCATTGCAACACCGGATCCGGCGGTGATCGAGGCCGGGTGGCATATCTATGTCGACGCCGTGACCCGGCTTCCGGCGCAGGATCCGCCATCCGGCCCCGGTGCGCTGGGCGAAGCGATCGACGGGCTCGATACGCTCGCCGGCGAAATCCGTTCCGCTCTGAAATCGATGCCGTGCCCGCGGTCGAACAGCGATGCCACGGCGATCCCGGCCCTCGCCCTTGCATTGCTGAACCAAGGCCTGGCGCCGTTTCTGACCGAATGGCGCCCGCGCTATCGCCGATTTTTGGCCTCGGAGCGTTCCGACGCTAAATGGCGCCGCGCCGAGGAATGCCGTATCGCGCTGATGGCAACACGCGACCGCTGTCTGCCAACGGTCGAGGAGATCGGCCGCAAGGTCGGCGCGTCACCATTGCCCGAGCCGGTCACCCCTTTGGCGCCGGGCGACGAAGAGCCGCCTCTTCAGTTGCCGCCGCCGGTGCGAGGGACTTAGCGCGAAGCGAAGTACGGCTGTTCGCAGGCGCGCCGTGCTTAGCATCATGACTTTGGGCGTATTAGCTCATTATCTTGCGGCCGGCGATCAGTTCATTCGCGATCTGCGCCACACGCCGGCCCTGAAAGCGGGCGATGGCGAGCTCGTTTTCGCTCGGCTGGCGTGAGCCGTCGATCCCGGTCAAGGTCGATGCGCCATAGGGCGTGCCGCCGCTGATTTCAGCCATGTTGGTCAGCCGCGGCTCGGTGTAGGGCAGGCCGACGACGATCATCCCATGGTGCAGCAAAGTGGTATGAAAACTGACGAGCGTGGTCTCATGACCCCCGTGCTGGGACGCGGTGCTGGTGAAGACGCTCCCCACTTTGCCGACCAGCGCACCGTTCGCCCACAACCCGCCGGTTTGATCGAGGAAGTTTCGCATCTGCGCGGCCATGTTGCCAAAGCGCGTCGGGGTGCCGAAGACGATCGCGTCGGCTTCCGCCAATTGCGTTGGTTTTGCCATCGGCACATGGGCAAAGGCCGCGCGTGCAACGGCCGCACCGCTCTTCTCCAATATGTCGTCGGGGACGAGTTCGGGGACCTGCCACAGGCTCATCTCGGCGCCGGCGTCCTGGGCCCCAGCAGCGACCGCTTCCGCCATCTGATAGATATGCCCATACATGCTGTAAAACACGACCTGAATTTTCGCCGCCATGTGGGACCTCCTGACTAGACCGGCTCAAAGACTGGGGTTTAACGATCCGTCACGGGCATCACGGGCAGGGCATCATGGGATGACATCGTTACGAGGCGCGCAATGCGCCGGCCGCCAGTGACCATTGCCCATATAGCCGGCCGGCTCCCAAATCCAGCCGGCGGGGCAAGCATCCGGTGCCGGCGCGTATTGCTCGACATTGGCGGCCGCTTGGTAATTGGCTGGGGCCGGTGCTGCTCCTGCCGATAGCGGGATCGCCGCCGCGATCAGGGCACTCGTCAAATAGAGGCTGCGCATTCGCATTTCGATCCTCCTATTGCGTTTGCAACTCCTCGCCCAACGCACACAGGCGATGGGAGTTCGCTACAAGAGAGATAGCCTGCGATCGATACCGTCCGAGTTAAGCCCTGTAAAAGCGAGTAAAAACCTGCATGAGCGGTCAGAGCCCGTCGTTGGTCGTTGCAGCGGGATTGCTTCGTCGCTTCGCTCCTAGCAAGAACAAGATGGTTCAGGGACAAGATGTTTAAAACCGCTTCCCCGGCGAAAGCCGGGGCCCACCTTTCGAGCGCTCGGCAGGCGGATCAGTGGGTCCCGGCTTTCGCCGGGAAAGCGATCTGGTGGTGGTTTCATCTAGGGCTTGCCCCTGGCTCGAACAGGGGGTGGGTCGGCCGACCGGCCGGTCGGCATCTCGAAATGACGACCAGCTGCGGTGTCATTGCGACCCCCGGGTCCGCGCTTCGAGCCCGCGGATAAACTCCGCGAAGCAATCTCGGTGACAAACGCGTCGCTACCAAGCGTTCGGGTCGCACCACTATGTGCTGTTATGTCGGCGACGGCGGCACAATGATCGTGTGGACTTTGTCGCCATCGGCGAGATTGACCGGCGGCTGCAGAATGACCTGATCTCCGGGTTTGACACCCTCGCTGACCTCGACCTCGGTGCCGTAATCGGTCGTGATCGTGATTTTGTGAAGGTGGACCACACCATTTTCGACCACCGCGACCTGCATGCCGTTCTGATTGAAGATCACGGCCGGAGCGGGTACGATCAGTGCCGGCGACGTGCGCGGGATCTTGAGTTCGACAGTGCAATAGACCCCCGGCTGCAGCGCGCCATCAGGGTTGGGCACATCGACCTCGGTCAGCAAAGTCCGCGTCCCCGGCTGCAGGGCGTTG
>DASXMC010000745.1:0-3421 GCA_036495885.1 Allostellaceae bacterium
TCGCGCGCGCGTCGGCGCCTCTTTCTTGAACCGCGGGAGAGGGGGCGCCGTTCCGCGCAAACTGCCCGGCGAGCCTTCATATCTCTGAGATGCGCGGTGCGCCCGGCGACGCTGACGGTAGTGTCGGCACTGATGGCGATATTGGCGGCGGAAGCTGTCGGCCCGATTTCGGCCGGCGCCGCGGAGCTGGCCGCCGCCGACGCGGCCCACCATGTCGGCGAGACCACAACAGTTTGCGGCGTCGTTGCGTCGGGCAAATTCGATGCCGACCTCAGATCTCAGCCGACCTTTCTCGATTTCGACAAGCCTTATCCGGATCAGGTCTTTACTGTCGTGATCTTTGGCTCGGACCGGAAGAAGTTCGGCACACCCGAGACCGCGCTCCGCGACAAGCGGATATGTGTGACCGGCAAGATCCAGGACCGCAATGGCCTGCCCGAGATCATCCTCAACGACCCCAAGCAGCTGACCGAGTGACGCCTGACCGAGTGATGGGGGGCTCGGAAGGCGGAACGGCGCAGACGGTCGCCGCTGACGACGGCCGCGATTTGGAGCGGCTGCTGGCCGCGATCCGCAGCTGTACGGTGTGCGCGGCAGACCTGCCGTTGGGACCGCGCCCGATTGTACGCGGCCGTGCCACCGCACGGCTCCTGATCGTCAGCCAGGCGCCCAGCATTCGGGTGCATCAATCGGGCTTGTCGTTCAACGACCGCAGCGGCGACCGGCTGCGTTTCTGGCTCGGGCTCGACCGCGCGACCTTCTACGACGAGAGCCGGGTCGCGATCATGCCGGTCGGCTTCTGTTATCCCGGCCGTGACGGCAAGAACGGTGATTTGCCGCCGCGCCGCGAATGCGCACCGCTCTGGCATGCCCGGTTGCGCGCATTGTTGCCGGCAATCGAGCTGACCCTTCTCATCGGCCGCCATGCGATCGGCTGTTATCTGCCTTTGCATCGGGCGCTGTCGATGACCTGCGTGGTCGAGCGCTGGCGCGATTTCCTGCCGGGGTTTTTTGTGCTGCCGCATCCGAGCTGGCACACAACACGCTGGCTGCGCGACCATCCGTGGTTCGAAAGCGAGGTTCTGCCGGAGCTGCGGGCACGGATTGCGGCTGCGGTCAGCCCGCAGACCCCTCGATGCGCTCCATGTCTTCGTCGCTGAAGCCGAAATGGTGGCCGATCTCATGGATCAGCACGTGGCGCACGACAAGCTCGAGGTCTTCGCCGGTTTCGCACCAGTAATCAAGGATCGGACGGCGATAGAGAAATATCATGTCGACATCAGGTCGCGGATCGCTGACGCTTTTGTTTAGCAACGCCACGCCGCGATAGAGGCCGAGGATGTCGAACGGGCTCTCTAACTCCATGGCCTCCTCGGTTTCCTCGTCGGGAAACTCCTCGACCCGGATAAGCACCGCACCCAGAGGCTTTTTGAGCCGCCCCGGGATCGTGCCCAGCGCGCGGTTGGCGAGGTCCTCGATATCCGCGAGGGTCGGCGGTCTGTGCTCGCTCATCGGATCACCTGGTGCAGGGCGGCGCTTGACCTTGGCGTCGCTAGCGCGCACTTCGTCCTTTCGGCGACGAACACTTGGAGGCTGATATGGTCGAGAGGCTGGTCGGGGCAGCGCGGCACGCGGCAATCCATGAGCTGCATGGATGGGCCGAGGTCGCCGACCGCGACGCGATCCGCAAAAGTTATCATTTTGGCGACTTTTCCGAGGCGTGGGGTTTCATCGCGCGCATTGCCCTGATGGCCGAAAAGATGGATCACCATCCGGAGCTCTTCAATGTCTACAACCGCGTCGAAATCGTACTGTCGACCCACGACGTCGAAGGGCTCAGCGAACGCGATATCGAGCTTGCCCGCGCGATCGACGAGATCGCCCCGGAGCGCGACCGGCGCCCGCCCTTGCCCTGAATGTGCCTTCAACCGCGCCGTGGGATTGCCGCGATCGGGGCGGTGATCTCCGCCGCGGGAGCAGTGCTGCCCGGCGCACCGAGTGCTGAGCGGTTGAGCCGGGAGAGCTGGGCCTCGCGATAGGCGATGTAGAGCGTCGAACCGACGATGATAGCGGCCCCCAAGAGCGCGTACTGGTCAGGGATTTCCGCGAACATGATGTAGCCGATCACCCCGGCAAAGATCAGCCGGGTGTAGTCGATCGGCGCCACCGCCGACAGCTCGCCGAGCGCAAAGGCGCGGACCTGAAAGAACTGGCCAACGGCGCCGAGACCGCCCGTGAGCGCCAGCAGAACGAGCTCGCCCCAACTCGGTCGCCGCCAGACGAGGAGGGCCGGCAACGCGGTCAATATCGTCGAGAACAGACCGAAATAGACAACGATCGTCGATGCCGGCTCGGTCGCCGATAGCCGCTTGATCTGGGTCGTTGACAGCGCTGCCAGAAGAGCGCCGAGCAAGGCGACCAGAGCCGCCATTTCGATCGCGCCGCGGTCCGGCCGAACCATGATCACGACGCCAGCAAATCCGGCGAGGGTGGCGAGGCCGCGTCGCCAGCGCACCTTTTCGCCGAGCACAAAAATCGCCGTCAGGATCATGAACAAGGGTGCCGTAAAACTGATCGCGGTCGAATCGGTCAGTGGCAGCCGGGTTGTCGCATAGAACCCGGCGACTATTGCGGCGACGCCAACCGCGGCTCGCAGCAAATGACCCCAAAGATGGGTTGTCCGGAGGGAGGGGTGACCCTTTTCAAAAAGGACGAAAGGCAGGATCGCGAGAAACCCGAACAGGCAGCGAAAAAACGCGATCTGAAAGCTGTCGAGATGCTGACCCAACAGCTTGACCAGCGCTCCCATGATCGAAAACAGTAGTGAACCGCTCGCCATCAGGATCGTGGCGCGGGCGGCGAGCGGCAAGCGCGCCCAGACGCCACCCACGGTCATCGCGACCTCATCGAGGAGTTCATCAAACAGGATATAGGCGGTCGCCAAATCCGTCGTAGCGTTGACGCCGAATTTCAGGGGCAACGAAAAGTCGCGGCGCACCCCTCAAAACGGTTGCGTCAGCACCGCGTTCACCAGCTCCACTCCCGGGTTATGAACCCCGAGGCCAGCATTGGATATATGGTAAAAGCCGACACCAAGCCGGCTGCCATTACCGAATCGATAGTCCAGTTCCGCACCCGAGCGGAATTCCCAATAATAGCCCAGATCGATACCGTGACCGGGGTTGAAATAACCGCCGGCGAAACTCGGGGTGATTATGAAATTATAGGGGATGTGAACATCGAATCCAAACCCGACATAGGTATAAACCGCCCCTTTTCCGGTCCCGAACACGCCGACAAAGGGCGAGAAGATCCATAACTGATCGCCAAAGCGAAATTCGCTGAGCGCCATTCCGGTAGCCCCGGATCCGGCGTGTTTGTGGTTGGGCAACACGTCGAAGGCGCCGCCGCCGATCACGAC
>DASXMC010000746.1:0-5119 GCA_036495885.1 Allostellaceae bacterium
TCGCCACGATCGCGGCCGCACTTGCCCCCAATGTCGGATGGCTGGCGATCGGGCGATTTCTCGCCGGCATTGCGTTGGGGGCCGCAGCACCGCTGTGTTTTTCTTATGCCGCCGAGTATTCGCCAAAGCGCATCCGCGGGCGCATCACCGCCTTTATGCAGTTTGTCGGCGGCGCTTGCGTGTGGCCGTTGGGTACCTTGCTGGCGCTCGCTTTGCGCGGCACCGTCGGCTGGCGCGGGGTGTGGATCATAATCGGCCTGGGTGGCCTCGCGGTGTTTGCCGCAAGTTTTCGGCTGCCTGAATCGCCGCGTTGGCTCGTCACCCACGGCCGCGGCAAAGAGGCGCTCGATCAGCTCGCACAAATGGGGATCGGCCGGCCGGCCAGTGACGAGGAGCTGACGATCGACGCGCTCGCCGATATCCGCAGCGATCCGATGGGTGTCGTCTTCCGCCGCTATCGCGGGCGCATCATCGCCGCGATGATCTGCTTCTTCGCTTTTTTCAGCGCCGCGGTCGGGCTTGGCGGCTGGCTGCCAAACATTTTGGCCCAGCGCGGCTTTACGATCACCAAGTCGCTGAGCTTTGTGTTTACGATCCAGCTCGCGTTTCCGGCGAGCAGCCTTTTGATGATGTACGCTCTCGAACGCTGGGGCCGCATCCCGACCGCGGTGACTGCGTTCGTGCTGGCCACGATCCTCTCCCTCCTCTTTTACTTCTCGCACTCGGACAGCATGGTGCTGATGGTCGGCTTTGCGATGACGTTTTTTACCCAGCTCGCCGGCAATTCGATGCAGATCTTTACCTCCGAGGTGTTTCCGTCAAACGCGCGTGCCTCGGGCTTTGGGCTGGCGCAGGCGGGCGGCCGGGTCGGCGCGGCGCTGTCGTTCCCGGTCATCGGGATCGTTGCCGGCTACGGGTTTGGCTATGTCATGGCGGGGATTGCCGTGCTGCTCGGAATTGCGGCCTTTGCCGTAACCCGGATCGGCGGCGAGACGCGCGGGCTGGCCCTCGATCAGATCGCGCCGATCACCGAGTAATCACGTGCGCTTGGCTCAGGGGCGGTCGTGGCGCCCGGCGACCGAGGGCAGGGCGGCAAGCCGATCGGTTTTCGCCCGTCGGTACTCGCGCGCGACTGCCACGCCCGCCGCATAGTTTGATTCGGGCATCCGCGTCTGGCAAACTGCGAGACCCCACCCAAGAAAGCGTGGATGCCTGGATCAAGCCGGGCAAGACGACTGGGTTGACGACCGGGTTATGGATGCGTCTGAAGCTCAGGGGGCGATGCGCCGGGCAACGGCGGTGACAACCGGAAGCGTCAGCCGCTGGGTGCGCGGGGAGAGGCCGAGCGGCTTCAAGAGCATGCGTACCGTCATCTCGATCGGAAAATGCGGGCGCATCAGCGCGCGGCATTCGCGCTGTAGCCGGCGATAACGACGCGCGTCGAACGGCACGCCCGGCTGACGCGCCCTCTGAACGTGCTTCAGCGGAATGATCCGGTCTTCACCGCCGGTCATCCGCAGCCGCCGGCACAGCGCCGCCAGCACCGCTATCCGGCGGGAGCCTTCGCGGTCGCGATATTTGCGGAAAAAGCGATAGAAATGCTTGTAGTGGCGGATCTCGTCCTCGGCGATCCGCCGGGTCAGCAGGGTCAGCACCGGCTCGCCGCCGGCGCGCGACAGGCAGGTATAGAAACTGGCGGTGCCGGTTTCGACGACACAGCGCGACGCCATCTCCAAGCCGCGCGCCGCTTCCAGAGCCTCGTCGCAGAACGGCCGAAATTCTTCGACAAAACCGAGCCGCACCTGTTCCCACGGAAAATCCGGCCAAGCGGTCTCGACATAGCGGCGCAGGGCGCGGCCGTGCTGCAATTCTTCGGGCAGCCACGAATCTCTAAGCCAGGATGTGATCTCGTCCTCACCCTCGAAGTATTCGATCAGGTTCGCGGTGTAGAGGTCGGTGGCGCTCTCCATCAGCGAAGCTGCCGCCAACATGCAGAACAGCGCCGTATTGCCCCTAACCTCATCGCGGCGGATCTCGTCCCACGGGATGTCGTCGAGCGACCAATGGCGCCGCGCCGGCCGGGGTGCTCCGACGACGTCCCCGGTTTCCGGCGTGGTGGTGATTGGCTCCATGGCGGCCCCCGCTCCCCCCGGCTCCTTAGAAAGTGAACATCGCACTTTCGGGCCCTAGACCCAGCAACACCTGCCCGACGGTTTCGAAATGGCTCTGGCGGCCCTGGTACTGTTGGACCACGGTGTGGATGTCGCGAAACCGTCGCTCGAACGGGTTGTCTTCAAAGATCGCGGTGGCGCCCGCGGCATGATAGAGAGTGTCGACCGCGTCGCGCGCCTGATGGATGGCCCAGGTCGAGGCTAGCCGGATCGTGGTGTTGTGGCCTAGATCGAGGCGGCCTGAGCGCCCCGCCTCGCGCCAGATCTCGGCAAGCGAGCGCAGCAGGAACGCGCGTGCGGCACCGACCCGCGCCTCGGACCGCGCCACTTGCGCCTGGATCACATTATTGTCGCGCAACGTGCGCTGGGCGCCGCGCGGGATCTTGTCGCGGGCGAGCTCGATAAAGGCGTCGAGCACGCCGCGCGCAACGCCCAGCGCCACGCCGGCAAAACCGGCGGAGTAGACGTTGCTGCTGCTGAAGGCATAGAGCAGCCCTTGCTCGCGCGGCTTGGCTTCGGCGCCGCGCGCGACGGTGTGGTGTTCGGGCACGAACAGGTCGGTTACCTCGTAGGTGTCGCTGCCGGTGCCGCGCAAGCCGACGACGCGCCAAGTGTCGCTCATCACCGTGCTCGCCTTGGGGAACAGCAGGGTCCGAAACGCCGGGTCGCCGTCGGGCCGCAGCATCGGCGAGCCGTCCTCGGCCAAAATCGCGACATGCGCGCCGAGCCAGCTGGCGTGATGGCTGCCGCTGGCAAAGCTCCACCTCCCGGTCAAGCGATAGCCGCCGGCTACCGCGCGCGCTTCGGCAGGCCCTCCCGGCGGTCCCCAGGCAACAATGCCACGCTCGCCGCCGAAAATTTCGCATGCCGCCGCCGGATCGAGATAGGCCGCGGTCATTGCACAGCCATTCGCCTGGCCCAGGCACCAGGCGACGCTGGCGTCGTGCTTGGCGATCTCCTCGATGACCGGAACATAGGCCCCGGGCGGCAATTCGGCGCCGCTCAACGAGCGCGGCAGCAACAATCGGAACAGCCCACGCTCCACCAATGCCGCGACAATCGGCTCGGGCAATTCGCGGCGGCGCTCGACTTCGCCTGCCGCCGCCGAGAGTTGCGCACCGAGCTCGCGCGCCCGCGCAAAATACACCTCACCGCAGGTCTCTCCGGCGTGCCTGTCCGCCCCCGTGGTCGGCATCCCCACCTCCGTCGCGATCGCCGATGATGACCGCGCGGCCTGCTCATATTAGCTTATCCGGCTGCGCGCCAGCATTTCCCTTGGCGTTGGGCCGCGCCACCGGCCTCTGGCCTGACGCCGGCTGGCGAATCGGCGACCGCTTGGCACCCGCCGAGCCCCGTCACATGTTGACCGACAAACGCTCGCGACCCAAGATCGGCCCAGGTGCTGGCGGGCCATCCTTGCTGTGCCCGGCGGACAAACGTCGGCGACCTCAAACCCGACAGTCCAAGAGGAGTGCCAATGGCCGAGGGAGCGATCGCGAATACCGCCCAGCGGGATTATTGGAACACGGTTGCGGGTCCACGTTGGGTTGGGCTCGAGGGCTTTGTGGAGCGCCGGGTGCGCGCGGTTAACGAGCTGTTATTGGCGCGTTCGGGCGCCAAAGCCGGCGAGCGGGTGCTCGAAATCGGCTGCGGCACTGGCGCCTTCACCGTGCCGCTCGCCGAGCGGGTAGGCCAAGAGGGTGCGGTGGTCGGCGCCGACATTTCGACGGCGATGCTAGCCGGCGCCAAAAAGCGCCTCGCGGAGGCTGGGTTGGGCAACGTCTCGCTGATCGAAGCCGACGCCCAGACCCATAAATTCGAGCCGGCACACTTTGATCTGATCGCCTCGCGCTTTGGCGTGATGTTTTTTGCCGACCCGACAGCGGCGTTCGGAAATCTTGCGACCGCCGCGCGGCCCGGCGGCGTGTTGTGTTTTGCGTGCTGGGGCGGCCTCGACGATAACGAGCACTGGCTGATCGCCTACCGGGCGGCGTTGGCCCATCTCGGGCCGCCCGAGCCAAAGCCGCCGCGGGCGCCGGGTCCGATGGCTTTTGCCGATCCCGGCTACATCTACGAGTTCCTGGGCAAGGCGGGGTTCGCGGACATTGCCGTCGATCGTGAGCATCCGCAGATATTTACGTCGAGTGCGGCGGAGGAGGCCGAGCACGCTTGCATTATGGGCCCCTCCGGCCGGCTGATCGACGAAAAGAAGCCGGATACAGCCACTCGGGAGACGATCCGGCGCGACATCGAAGAGGCCTTCGCGGCGCATTTCCGCGGCGGCAGCACCACGCTCTCCTCGACGGTCCTGCTGGTCACGGCGCGCCGCCCGGGATAGCGCTGCTTGCTGCTCGACGGCGGTTTTTCCGGGCGCGGCCGTGCAGCCAACCGGCTGGGAGCTTTTTCGCCGCCGCACTGTTGTCTACAGCGTAACGAGCAAATAAAGGGACGGCAATGGACGATAACGGAATTGGCGATCAGGCGAAGAGCGGCCTTGCCGCGGCCAAGGAAATGGGCAGCGATCTCGCCGACAAGACGCGCGATGCGGCGGCCCAGGCGGGCAGCGCAATCCAGGACGCAGCGACGCAAGCCGGAAAGCAGGTCGCCGACGCCGCAACCAAAACTTATCGGCAAGGCGCGCAGACGGCAGCCGATTATGTCAGCAAACAAGGCGCTCAGACCGCGGACTATGTCACCAAGCAGGGGGCGCAGGCGGCCGAGTTTGTGAGCCGTAGCACGGCTGAGCAGCCATGGACGGCGCTGTTGATGGCCGGTGCTGTCGGATACGTCATCGCCTACCTGATCCACGGACGCTGACCCGCTGCCCGAACGCCGCGCAGCGCAGGCGCTAAATCGGCCGGCTATGCGCGTTTTGGCGCGGCAACGGGCTACGGTGCACGAAAGCCGTCTTCGAAAGGCCGGCCAGAACCCGCCGGTGTTGCTGCCCC
>DASXMC010000747.1:0-2913 GCA_036495885.1 Allostellaceae bacterium
CGAGGCTGCAAAAACGGCTGCTGAAATAGTTCGATCGCATTCATGCCATCATCCAGGAGCCCGTCGCGATCGATCATGTAAAAACGGGCAGCCGCGACATTTTCAGGCAAACCGGCATCCATCATCATCTTCAGCAACAGAGTGGCGATGCCGCAGCCGGCCGAGCCCGCCCCCAGGACCGCGACACGCTGCTCGGTCAACGGCACGCCGGTGACCTTGACCGCGGCCAGCAAGGTGCCGGCCGCGACTGCCGCCGTGCCCTGGACATCGTCATTGAAAGTGCACAGCCGGTCGCGATAGCGGTCGAGCAGCCGTGTCGCATTACCTTTGGCAAAATCCTCCCATTGCAGCAACACCTGGGGCCAGCGCCGAGTGATGGCGGCAACGACCGCTTCGACAAAATCGTCGTACTCGGCACCGCGAACGCGCTCGTGACGCCAGCCGAGATAGAGCGGGTCGGCCAGCCGCTCTTCGTTATCTGTGCCGACATCAAGCATAATCGGCAGGGTTGTTGCCGGGTGCAGCCCGCCGCAGGCAGTGTAGAGCGCCAATTTACCGATCGGGATGCCCATGCCGCCCGCACCCTGATCGCCGAGCCCGAGAATGCGCTCGCCGTCGGTCACGACGATGACCTCGACCTGATCAAAGCGTGCATTGGCGAGGATCTGATCGAGCCGCTCTTTGAGGGGCAGGCTTAAAAACAGCCCGCGCGGCTTTCTGAACAATTGGCTGAACTCTTGACAGCCGGCCCCCACCGTCGGGGTGTAGACCAACGGCAATAATTCTTCGATATGCTGCTCGAGCAGGGCAAAGAACAGAGTCTCATTAGTGTCATGCAATTCGCGCAGAAAGGCGTAACGCTCGATATCGTTGGCAAATCGTCGCAACACCGTTATTCGCCGTGAAACCTGCTCGTCCAAGGTCCCGATATGCAGCGGCAACAACCCGTGCAGACCAAAGGCGTCGCGCTCGGCCTCGGTAAAAGCCGTACCTTTGTTGAGCAGCGGATCCGACAACAGCTCCCAGCCAGTGCGCTTTGTCCTTAGAACGCCGCACTCCGCGAGGACCGGCTCTTGGGGGGCGTGCGCCATGCCGCTGCTCAGGCTAGGCGGCGATGCAGCGCGATCAGTCGTTCCCGATGGCGCTCGGCCGCCGCTTTGTCAAAGCACCAGCGCTGCGGAAAGGCATCGATCATCGGGATACCTCGCGGGAGAATCCAGGGGTCGCTGAACCCTTTGACGGGAGTGCGCATCTGTCGGGCCGGCTATTCAGCCGGCGCCAAAACAATGTTCTTTGCCGGGAAAGCGGCGGGCGCGGACGTCGGCGGCGTAGGCCTCGGCCGCAGCAGCAATCAGCGGCGCCAATTCCGCGTAGCGCTTAACAAAACGCGGCGTGAACTCCGTAAAAACACCGAGTAGATCGTCGGTCACCAGGATCTGGCCATCGCAGGCGGGCGAGGCGCCGATCCCGATCGTCGCTACCGGCACCCGCTCGGTAATCGTGCGCGCCACCGGCTCGACGGTACCCTCGATGACGATCGAAAATGCGCCGGCCTCGGCAACCGCAACCGCATCGGCGATCACGTCTGCGGCGCGGTCATCGCCGCGACCCTGCACCTTGAACCCGCCTGCGGCGTGGACCGATTGCGGCATCAGCCCGATGTGGCCCATGACCGGCACCCCGCGACGGACGAGAAAGCGCACCGTCTCGGCCATCTCCACACCGCCTTCGAGCTTGACCGCGGCACAGCCGGTCTCGGCCATGATCCGCGCCGCGGCGGCAAACGCTTGCTGCGGCGACTGCTGATAGGCTCCAAAAGGCAAATCGACCACGACGAGAGCCCGTGCGGAGCCGCGCATGACGGCAGCGCCATGTGCGATCATCATGTCGAGGGTGACCGGCAGGGTACTGTCGAACCCGTAGACGACCATGCCCAACGAGTCCCCGACCAGCAGAAAATCAACATGGGGGTCGAGCAGGTGCGCGATCGGCGCGGTATAGGCGGTCAATCCGACGATCGGCGGCCCGCCCTTGCCGAAATCGCCGATCCCGCGCCGCTTGATCCGACCGGGCTTGCTGTTTTGTGCGCTCATCGTCGTCTCCTCCAGCGCCAATGTATGACGACGCGCCGCCGCGTTACACTGTCGTCAATCAGTATCAGCCATGCCCGGAGGCGCACGATGAACGACACAATCGAACTTCCCGATCTCAGGGATCTGGGCGCCATCGGCCAGCCCATGCGGCGCAAGGAGGACGAGCGGCTGCTGACCGGCCGCGGCCGGTTCAGCGACGATTTCAGCCTGCCGGGAGGGGCCCATGCCGCGATCGTGCGTTCGCCATACCCGCATGCGCGGATCGTCGGGATCGACACCAGGCGGGCCGCCACCATGCCGGCGGTTCTTGGCGTCTTTACCGGGCGCGACTGTGCCGCCGACGGGCTCAAGCCGATCCCGCACAACCCGGTGCCGCAAACCCGCTACGACGTGAAGCTGACCGGTCCCGGCGGCGGGGCGATCTTTATCGGTCCGCAGATGCTGTTGCCGGCGCATGTCGGCGAGGCGGTCGCGGTCGTCGTCGCCGAGACCGTGGCGCAGGCGCACGACGCCGCCGAGGCGGTCGCGGTCGACTACGACGAGCTGCCGTGGGTGGCGCGGATCGAGGAGGTTCTCGCCCCGAACGCCCCGGTATTGTGGGACGAAGTGCCCGACAACGTGCTGGTCGACACCTTTTTTGGCGATGCCGAGGCGACCGAGCGCGCCTTTGCGGCCGCCGACCATGTCGTCGAGATGGAATTTCATGTCGGCCGCGTCACCGGCGTGCCGATGGAGCCGCGCGCGGCCCTCGGCCATTGGGATAGGGCGACCCGCCGCTATACGCTGTGGGCCGGGAGTGGTGGTGTCGTGCGGCAAAAGA
>DASXMC010000748.1:0-5011 GCA_036495885.1 Allostellaceae bacterium
CGCACCCGCGCGCGAGGGAACGCCGATCGTCGATCTCGCCGGAAACGCGATCGGCCGGGTGACGAGCGGCGGCTTTGGCCCCTCCGTCGCCGCACCGGTGGCGATGGGTTATGTCGACGCCGAGCAAGCCGCCGACGGGACTGCGTTGGCGCTGACCGTGCGCAGTTCCGCACGTCCGGCCAAAATTACCCGTCTTCCTTTTGTCCCGCACAGCTATCACCGCGGCTGAACCGCCTGGAGGAACACGCCGATGACCGAGGCACGCTTTACCAAGGATCACGAATGGGTCCGGCTCGACGGCGATGTTGCGGTGATCGGGATCACCGATTACGCACAGGCGCAACTGGGCGATGTGGTGTACGTGGAACTGCCGGAAATCGGCCGCCGGATCGAGCAGGGCAAGGAGGCCGCCATCGTCGAATCGGTCAAAGCGGCAAGCGATGTCTATGCGCCGGTTTCGGGGGAAGTTGTCGAGGCCAACGAGGCGCTGGCGACCGATCCGGCCAAGGTCAACGCCGATCCGATGGGCGAGGGCTGGTTTCTGAAATTGCGCCTCGCCGACGCAAAACAGCTCGATGCGCTGATGGACGAAGCGGCCTACCGGCGCTTTATCGAGGAGCAGCCGTAGATGCGCTACCTGCCGCTGAGCGAAGCCGATCGCAGCGCGATGCTGAAGACGATCGGTGTCCCGTCCATCGATGCGCTCTTTGCGGAAGTGCCCGCCGCCGCTCGCCTCGACGGGCTCCTCGATCTGCCGCGCGCGCAGGGCGAGTTGGAGGTTGAGCGCGCCATCGGCCATATGGCGGTGAGCAACGTTGCGGCGGGGTCGGTGCCGTTTTTTGTCGGCGGCGGAGCGTACCGGCATCATGTGCCGGCGGCAGTTGATCATCTGATCCAGCGTGGCGAGTTCCTGACCTCCTACACCCCCTATCAGCCGGAGATTGCGCAGGGGACCCTGCAATATCTGTTCGAATTTCAGACCCAGGTGGCGTTGCTGACCGGCATGGAGGTTGCCAACGCCTCGCTCTATGACGGTGCTGATTCCTGCGTCGAGGCGGTGATGATGGCAAACCGCGTCACCGGCCGCAGACGCGCGGTCTTGTCGGCCGGCTTGCACCCGCATTACCGCGAGGTCTGCGCGACATACGCCCGCTTTGTCGGGTTTGAAATTGCCGATCAGGACCCGAGCCCTGGGCGGGAAGAGGGTCTGGCCGAACTGGTCGATGACGCCACTTCTTGCGTCGTCGTGCAAAACCCGGATTTCTGGGGCGAACTTCACGACTGGTCGGCATTGGCGCAAGCCTGTCACGACCAGGGGGCGCTGCTGGTTGTCGTCGTCACCGAGATTTTGTCGCTGGGTGTGGTCAAGCCCCCCGGTGAGATGGGCGCGGACATCGTCGCGGCGGAAGGTCAGTCACTCGGCAACGCGCTAAATTTTGGTGGGCCGTTTCTCGGCCTCTTCGCCAGCCGCGACAAATTCGTGCGCCAGATGCCGGGCCGGCTGGTCGGCGAGACAGTCGATGCCGCGGGGCGGCGCGGCTGGGTGCTGACCCTCTCGACACGCGAACAGCATATCCGTCGCGAGCGCGCGACCAGCAACGTGTGCACCAACTCGGGGCTGTGCGCGCTGGCGTTTACAATCCACCTCGCACTCCTCGGCGAGGATGGTCTCACTCGGTTGGCGCGGCTCAATCATGCCGCCGCAGTGCGGCTTGCCGAGCGCATCGAGCGGGTGCCACGGGTGAACTTGCTCAACCGCAGCTTCTTCAACGAATTCACGCTGCGCTTGCCGTGCCCGGCGGAGCCGGTCGTGGAAGCGTTGGTGCAACGGAAGATACTCGGCGGGATCCCGGTCAGCCGGCTTTATCCAGACCGGCCCGAACTCGCCAATCTGATGCTGGTCGCGGTGACCGAGACCGCGACCGACGACGACATAACGCAGCTCGAAGAGGGCTTGCGGGAGGTGTTGTCGTGAATGATCGGAGCCAGGCCCTGAGTGGTCACAAGGACGAGGCCGCGTCGGCGGCGAGTGCTACATTCAGCGGCAACCGCGGATTAGATATCGAAGAAAAGCTGATTTTCGAGCAGCACGCTGCCGGACGCTGCGGTGTCGATCTTCCCGAACCGGCGCCGTTTTGCGCCCGCCTCGACGGGCTCGAACGGCGGGGTCCGATCGGTCTTCCGGGTCTCAGCGAGCCTCAGGTGGTGCGCCATTTTACCCGCCTGTCGCAAAAGAACTACGCAATCGATACTGGGCTCTACCCGCTCGGCTCGTGCACGATGAAGCATAATCCGCGGCTCAACGAAAAGCTGGCGCGGCTGCCGGGTCTCGCCGACATCCATCCACTCCAGCCGCTCTCGACGGTGCCGGGCGCGCTCGAACTGATCGACAGCCTGGCGCATTGGTTGAAGACCCTCACCGGGATGCCGGCGGTGGCGCTGACGCCGGGTGCGGGTGCTCATGGCGAGTTGTGCGGGATCATGATCATCCGCGCGGCATTGGAAGCGCGCGGCGACCCACGGCGCCGGGTGCTGGTACCCGAATCGGCGCATGGCACCAACCCCGCCACCGCCGCTTCCTGCGGCTATGCCGTCGATCCGATCCCGTCCGATGCGCGTGGCCGGGTCGACCGGGCCGCGCTCGAAAAAAAGCTCGGCCCCGACGTCGCAGCATTGATGCTGACCAACCCCAACACCTGTGGTCTCTTCGAAAACGAAATCATCGAAATCGCCGCCGCCGTGCACAACGCCGGCGCGTTTTTTTACTGTGACGGCGCCAATTTCAACGCAATTGTCGGGCGGGTGCGTCCCGCCGATCTTGGCATCGACTGCATGCATCTCAATCTGCACAAAACATTTTCGACTCCGCATGGCGGGGGCGGCCCCGGCAGCGGTCCGGTAGCGCTGGCGGCGAGCCTCGCTCCCTACGCGCCATTGCCGTGGCTGGTGCATGGCCCCAACGGGCTGGAGCTGACCGAGCGCAAAACCGGTGAGGCCGAGGCGGCGATCGGTCGGCTCAAGGGGTTTCACGGCCAGATGGGCATGTTCGTGCGCGCCCTCGCCTACATGATGAGCCATGGCGCTGACGGCCTGCGCCAGATCGCCGAGGACGCGGTGCTGAACGCCAACTATCTGCGAATGCTGCTCGAAGGCGATCTGAGCCTGTCTTTCCCCGGTCCGTGTATGCACGAGGTTCTGTTCGATGATGGGTTTTTGAAGGAGACCGGCGTCACCACGCTCGATTTCGCCAAGGCGCTAATCGACGAAGGCTATCACCCGATGACGATGTATTTCCCGCTGATCGTACATGGTGCGATGCTGATCGAGCCGACCGAGACTGAAAGTAAGGCATCGCTCGACGAATTTGCCGCCGTCGTGAAAAAGCTCGCCGCCGCCGCTCGCGCCGGCGAGGCTGTGCGCTTCCATCGGGCGCCGATGCTGGCGCCGCGCCGCCGCCTCGACGAGACCGCTGCTGCTCGAAAACCGGTCCTGCGCTGGCGACCCGACCCCGTCCCCGGACGAGCGGCGGCTGAATAACGGGGACGGATGAAAAGCGGAACGTGGGCAAACACTTCCGTGTTGGCTGTGCAAGGCTCAACAACGCGGGGCAGTGCGACGATGCTGGGGCACCACGTTTACCGGGTTCGTCCTGAGGGCGAAGAATGGACGATCATCAAAGAAGGTGAGGATCACTCCCGCGCCCATTTCGACAATCGCGACCAGGCGATCGCCGAGGCGATGCGGCTCGCACGCTCCGACAAGCCGGCGAAGGTCATGATCGACAATGACGACGGATCGATTGCCGAGGAGCGGGTGATCGGACCCGATTCAAGCGATGTGCTGCAGCCCTGAGCCCCCAACCTCGGAGGCCCGCGCTCAGGATGGTGCGATCGTCGTGCCGCCGTCGACGACGATGGTCTGCCCGGTAATGTAGGCGCCGGCGCGCGAGGCGAGCATCAGTGCCACCCCGGCGATGTCGTCGGGCTCGCCCAGGCGCTTGAGCAGAGTGCCCGCTTCCCGCGCAGCGCGCCGCTCGGGATCTTCGTAAAGGACGCGGGCAAACTGGGTGGTGACGACACTGGGTGCGATGCAATTGACCCGGATGTTGTCGGGCCCCCATTCGGCCGCGAGATTGCGGCACAGCGCGTAATCGGCAGTCTTGGTAACACCGTACATGCCGAGCATCGTGGTCGATCGCAAGGCTGCGGTCGAGGTGATGAAGATGATCGCGCCATCGCGCCTTTCGCGCATATCCGGCGCTGCCATTCGCGCCAGCCACAGATTGCTCAATACGTTGTTGACCATCATCCGCTCGAAAACTTCGTCGGTCAGCTTTTCGAGCGAGCCGTAGTGCGGATTGACCGCAGCGTTGCACACCAGAACGTCGACCCGGCCCCACGCCTCGCGCGTCTTGGCGACCAGATTTTCGAGCTGTCCTTTGTCCGAAATACGCGCCGGAACCGCAATCGCCTCGCCGCCCTGGGCGCGGATCGCCGCCGCCACTTCCTCGCATGGCCCGAGGTTGCGGGCCGAAATCACCACCCGTCCGCCGGCTTCGGCAAAGGCCTCGGCGATCGCTCGGCCGATGCCGCGGCTCGAACCGGTGATGATCGCGGTTTTGCCCGATAGATCAAACAATCTCATAGCTGCGGCTTTAAACGAGGAAATATCCGAGCAGGGCCAGGATGATAATGACCGCGGCGATGACATAGCGCATCAGCCGGGTGAAACCGATCCAGGTCCGATAATGCTCGGCCAATACGGGATCCATCGCGGATGTCGCCATACCTTCCTCTGCTGACTGGATACCTACCGCTTGGGTATAGCTCAATCGCGCGCGCAGACAAGCGGATCGGCCATAGACGGGTTTAGGACAGCGGTCTCCGGCGCCTGCCAACCGTCGATCTCGACCCTTTCGTCGACGATGCGGACGCGGCCCGCGGCAACCAGCCGCACCGCGAGCGGGTAAAGCCGATGCTCAGCGGCAAGGATGCGCGCCGACAGCCGTTCT
>DASXMC010000749.1:0-3651 GCA_036495885.1 Allostellaceae bacterium
CGATCCGCAAGAGATCAGCGTCACCTCGATTTCCGACGCGGCCGCGAAATTGCGCGCAATCCAGCGCAACTGGGCAGTCTATGCGCCGGTCTTGCATCGCCGCGCCACCTTGATCCAGCAGCAATTGCCGATGGTTTCGGCGCGGCCATTGCTGTTCGGGACGCCGGCGCCGGCAGCCCCGCTCGGGTCGTGGACCCTGCTCGATCCCGGCACGGTGCTGGCGGCGGAGCGGTGCACGAGCCCTTTTCCGAACGGCGAAGTTCATTTTGTCGAAGACCGCAGCGGGCCGCCGAGCCGCGCCTACCTGAAGCTGTGGGAAGCGTTGACTGCGATCGGCGAGCGCCCGCTTCCGGGCGAAACCTGCGTCGATCTCGGCAGTGCGCCCGGCGGGTGGAGCTGGGCGTTGGCGCGGATGGGTGCGCGGGTCATCAGCGTCGACAAGGCGCCGCTCGCGCCAGAAATCCTGTGCCTGGCCGGGATCGAACACCGTCGTGAAAGCGCCTTTGCCCTCGACCCGCACGCGCTCGGGCCGGTCGATTGGCTGTTCTCAGACGTCGTTTGCTATCCAGCTCGGCTCTTGGCGCTGGTCGAGCGCTGGCTCGCCGCCGGGACGTGCCCTCGTTTCGTGTGCACGGTCAAATTCCAGGGCCCTACCGACCACGCCATCGCTCGGCGCTTCGCCGCGATCCCTGGCTCGGAATTGCGTCACCTCCACCACAACAAGCACGAATTGACCTGGGTCAAGCTCGGCTGACCGCGCGTCTATCTTCGTCTCTCCGCCCCTTAGGGGCGGAGAGGGCCGGGTGAGGTGGGGGAATAGGGATGCTCGCCGGCGCATGCCCACCTCACCCTCCCGCACCTGCGGCGCGGACCCCTCCCTCTCCCCCCTGAAGGGCGGAGAGGAGCATCGTGAAGCTGCGCTGCGTTTTAGTCCGGGGTGCGGGTCGATTGCCAGGCGACCATCTGCCATTTGCCGCCCTTATTGGCCCATACATCGGTAAAGCGCACGCCAAAACTGTTGGGGCGGCCTTGAGACATGACGCCGATCTTGCACGAGCCGGTCAGGATCACAGTGTCGCCGAGATCCTGCGCCTTGACATCGGACGGCACCACCGAGGTGTAGACCGTGCTGCCCCCCTCCATGTTGCCGATCAGGCTCTGCTTGGTGTCAAGCCGCGCCGTTGAGTGGGTGTAGACGAGGTCGTCCGAGATCAACGCGTTCAACGCGGCGATGTCCTTTCTCGCCATCGCGTCCATGCGCTGCCTGTCGAGGTCGATCACGGTTTGTGCGTTGCCTGCCATTTTTCTCTCCTCGTTGTAAGATTGCTTTCGCGGGAATGACTGAATTTTGGATTGAAAAACCAGCGTAGCGCCACCCGCCACGGTCAACGCACGATCAGCACGAGCTTACCCTGCAGATGGCGGCTCTCGCTGACCCTGTGTGCGGCGGCGGCTTCCGAGAGTGGATAGCGCACGATGTTGGGCGGCCATACCGCACCCTCATTATAAAGCGCCAGCATGCGCCCGAGATGGGCGCGGTCGCGGGCGACATTGGGGCGCAGCACCTCGACATCGGTGCGGCTCGGCCGGAAGCCGGCGGGCGCCGCGGCAATCCAGACCAGCCGGCCGCCCGGCTTCAAAACGTCGTAGGAGCGGACCTGAACCTCGCCGCCGACGGTGTCGAACACGACGTCGCAAACGCGCCCGATTTTCGCGAAGTCTTCCGTGTTGTAGTCGATCACTCTGTCGGCGCCGAGGCTTTTGACATAATCGTAGTTGCGGGCACTAGCCGTCGTCAGCACCGTCGCACCCAGATGTTTCGATAGCTGGATCGCAAACCCGGCGACCCCGCCGGCGCCGCCCTGGATCAGGATGGTCTCGCCTTTTTGCAATTTGGCGGTGTCTTCGACCGCCCACAACGCCGTCAGGCTGGTCAACCCCAGGGCGGCCGCCTCGGCATGGCCCAGCCGGTCCGGCTTTTTGGCGATGATCGCGGCTTTGATCGCGAGCTTTTCGGCATAGCAGCCCTCAATCCCTTGATCGGTGACCCCGAACACCGCATCGCCGATCCTGAAATCCGTCACACCACTGCCGAGCGCACTGACCACGCCCGAAAAGTCGCGGCCCAAAATGTGCGGCAATTTGAGATTGCTGTAACCGCCGCTGCCGAGCCGCACCTTGTAATCGGCCGCATTGATGCTGGCCGCATGGATGTCGACAACAACCTCGCCCGGTCCCGCCACCGGATCCGGCGCCTCACCCAATTGCAGCATCTCTGGTCCGCCGTGCCCCTTCAGCAGCACCGCCTTCATCCGCCCCTCCTCCCGCAAATTATCGCGATCGCTAACAGATCGTAGCGCCTGCCGGCAATGACCGCCAGCGGAACGGCTCCACTATCCCGGCTCGACGAGCTGGACGGCGGACGGATCAAAAATCGCGCACGGCCCGGTGAATTTGTGACAGACTTCCGTCCAAGCCGCGGCTAGCTTGCGGCAACGCCGGAGACGGAGAAACGTCATGCAACTGATGTATTTCACCGAGCAGCCGATGGCGGCCTATCCGGCCGAAGAGGGCCTCAAATTCGGGGCCACCGCGCTGATGTTCTCCAACAAATACTTCGATCCGGTTGCCGGCAGCCGGCTCTATAACGAATACCTCGAACATTACATCTATGCCGAAGAAATGGGCATCGACGGCTTCATGCTGAACGAGCACCACAATGCGCCGTTCTGCATGCAGGCCAAATGCAATGTATTTGCCGCGATCCTCGCCGCCGTCACAAAAAACGCGAAGATCATCCTTCTCGGCAATCCGTTGCCATTGGCTGAGAACCCGGTGCGGCTCGCCGAAGAATTGTCGATGATCGATATGATCTCGAAGGGCCGCCTCGTTTCGGGATTTGTCCGCGGCGGCGGGCAGGAGCAGCTCGCGACCGGCGTCAGCCCCGCCTACAACCGCGAACGCTTCCAGGAAGCGCATGATCTGATTGTCGCGGCGTGGACCCGCGAGGGTCCGTTCCGCTGGGAGGGCACGCACTACCAACACCGCGTCGTCAATCCGTGGGCCGTGCCGTTGCAAAAGCCGCATCCGCGGGTGTGGATCCCCGGGGTCATCAGCCCCGAGACGATCGTCTGGGCGGCACAGCGCGGCTATCCCTATATCGCGCTCAATACCCCGATCGACCGCACGAAGCAGATCTGGCAGATCTACGACAAGGTTGCGGTCGACGCGGGCTTTGCTCCGGGTCCCGACTACCACGGGATGTTGAAGCAGATCCACGTCGCCGAGACCGAGGAGAAAGCGATAGCCAACGCGGCTCAGTTCCGCTGGATGCAGGGCGAATTCACCGGGCTTGCCCACCCGGTGTGGAGCACGCCCTCGGGTTACGGCAGTCCGGAAAACCGCCGCGCCTTTGTCGAATTTGCAGTCGGCCGCTCCAAGAACCCCCGCTATCGTCCGGAGCTCGCAAAGCAGCTCGAAGATTTGATGATCATCGCTGGCACGCCCAAGCAGGTGATTGCCAAATTACGCATCCTGCTCGAAGAGACGCGGCCGGGCATACTCGGCATCTGGGGCAATGACGGCACGGTGTCGAACGAGGACGCCCGGAGTTGCATTCGCCTCCTCGGCCAGGAGGTGTTTCCCGCCGTG
>DASXMC010000750.1:0-1959 GCA_036495885.1 Allostellaceae bacterium
GGCCTTGCCGGTCAAACAGGATCGCGCGCGTGCTCGTCGTCCCCTGGTCGATTGCCAGGACATATGCTGATCCGTTCATCGGCCCGATTCCGTTGCTCGCTCGCACTGCCGGGGGCTGGCACTTTGCAACCATTTTTTTCCGTAGGTCTATTCTATGTCGCCAATCACAGCGCCTCCAACGCGCCGCTTGGTCTGCGGGCAGCCCGGCCCTATGGTCTATGCGCGCCGGCGTTTTGTTCCGCTCGATGAAAGCGTCTCTCTTCCTTGCTCTGGTGGTCCTCTTCGTCGCCGGCGAACCGCCGCAGGCGTCGGCGCAAGCAATGCCGGGGGAATATCGCGTCGGCCTGTTGTCGACCGGCGGAGAAGCGGCAAATCAGAGCCATTTTTCGACCGATCTGATCCGCGACTTCGCTCAACGCGGGCTGGTTCTTGGCCAGAACCTTGTCGTCGAGCGGCGTGCGGCGCATGGAAGGGTCGACAGCCTGCCCCAGCTGGTGAGCGAGTTGCAGGCGAGCCGGGTGGGGGTAATCGTGACCCTGGGTTATCCGGCAGCGCTCGCCGCCAAAGAGCGCACCAGCTTGCCAGTCGTCGTCGTCCGCGCCGGCGACCCTGTGGCGGACGGGCTGGTCGCCAGTTTTGGCCACCCGGGCGGGCATCTGACCGGCCTTTCCGAGGTGGCTGCGGAGCTTTCGGCCAAGCGTTTGGCCTTGCTCAAAGAGGCGGTGACGAATGTCCGTCGGGTGGCGATGCTGTGGAATTCCGACGATCTCGGCATGTCGCTGCGCTATAGGGCCGCCGAGGTCGAAGCCCGCAGGCTCGGGCTGGAGGTCCAGTCCTACGGGGTGCGCGCCCCAAACGATTTCGATGCCGCGTTTGCGGCAATGACGCGTCGGCCGCCGGACGCCATTCTGATGGTCACCGACGTGTTGACGACGTTGAATCGCAAGCGGGTGATCGACTTTGCGGCTGAACATAAGCTGCCGGCGATCTACGAATACGACTTCCTGGTCCGCGATGGCGGTCTGATGTCGTACGGGCCGGATCTGGATGAAATGTTCGACCACGCCGCCGGGCTGGCCGTACGCATCCTGAACGGGGCCAATCCCGCCGAACTGCCACTCGAAACCCCGACCCGCTTTGTGCTGGCGATCAATCTGGCTATGGCCGCAAAAATCGGCCTGAAGATGCCGGCCTCGCTCCTTGCTCGCGCCGACGACGCGATCGAATGAGACTTCGGTCGATAAACCGCCGATGCTGCAGCTCGCGGCATCTTGTGCACCACGCTGCTTGGCCGAGACCACGGCTGCGTCATATGTTCGGGATGTGGACCCGGTTTGTGCTGGCGATCAATCGCGAAACCGCCAAGAAGATCGGGCAGATGATCCCGCCGTCGTTGCTCGCTCGCGCCGACGCTGTGATCGAATGATGGGAGAGGCCGTTTCGTGGTCGCCGAAAACGATGCTGCATTGGCGGTCCCAGGAGCCCCGAAACCGTCTACGAGCCGGCATTTCCGGCTGCGGCTCTCGGCCAAATTGGCGATCGCCTTTATCGGGCTTGTCAGCTTGGTATTGGCGGTCAGCGGCGGTCTCGACATGTGGCTCGGCTACGATCAGGCCGAAGACGTCGCCGTGCAGATTCAGCAGGAGAAAGCAAGGGACGCGGCCGGAAAGATCACTGAGTTTATCTCCGACATCGAAAAGCAGCTCGGCTGGACGACACCGCTGCAATGGGATGCGCTCCCGCTCGAACAACGCCGATATGATTTCATCAGGCTATTGCGCGAGGTGCCGGCGATTTCCGAGGTCGCCGAGATCGACGGCGCGGGCAGGGAACAGTTGAAGCTATCGCGCACCGCCCACGATTCAGTCGCCGGCGGCGCCGATTTTTCCACCACTCCGCGCTTTGCCGAAGCCAGGGCGAAGGGCGTCTGGTTTAGCCCCGTTTACTTCCGCAATCAGT
>DASXMC010000751.1:0-11006 GCA_036495885.1 Allostellaceae bacterium
TCCCGATCTCGATTTTGTCGCCCTCGCCAAGGGGATGGGAGTACCCGGCGCACGCGTGACCGATATGGACGAGTTCAATCGGCGGCTCGCCGAAGGGATCGCGGCGCCGGGACCGTATCTTGTCGAAGTCGTGTTCTGACACCGCCGGGCGAAAAACCCACAATCGGCCCGAGAGCGCTGAGAACCGGTGGGTTGCAGGGGACGGCGAAGATTAGTCGAGTTCGCCACTCGACCCGGGCGCCGACCCGGATCGGCACCAAACGGCGCCCGCTCTCACCGGATGTTGGATATCGGCATGGAATGTCTTATAAGATAAAGATGGAGTATTGGTCGCCCGGCGGAAGCGGGGTCCAGGGCGGGCGGTGCAACGCGGATTTCCCGATACCCGCCTCCACGGAAAGGACGATAATTTCTGAGCGTGCGCATTGCATTTCGGATCGAGCAGCGAGGCGGGGTTATCTGGATTCCGGCGGGAACCATTGCGCGCAATAGTTGGTTGATCGGACATAGGTCGTAGCGGTTTCGCTATCGTGCTGCGCTTCGGCGTGGCTGGCATCGGCAATATTGGGGGTGGCTTCCGTGCGCGACGGTCTGCGCATCTATAATCTTTTTCCGAGCCTGGCGGGGACGGTCCGGCAATGGGCCGAACATCTGCCGCGAATTGCAGCGATGGGTTTCAACGCTGTCTACGTCAATCCGTTTCATTATCCGGGATTTTCCGGCAGCCTTTACGCGGTCAAAGACTACTATCGCCTCAATCCGCGCTTCCGAGGCGACGAGCGGCTTGGCGACGACGCGCTGTTGCGCGGTTTTACCGAGGCGGCGCAGGCGTGCCGCCTGGTGGCGATAATGGACCTGGTGATCAACCACACTTCGAAGGACAGTGAGCTCGTCGCACGCCACCCCGACTGGTTCGGCCATGATGAAAAGGGCGAGGTGCGATCGCCGTTTGCGACCGATCCGGCCGATCCGCGGCGCAAGACCGTGTGGGGCGACCTTGCCGAGCTTGATTATTCGGGACCGCAGCGCGAGGAGATCGTCGCCTATTTTCAAGACGTCGTGCGCCATTATCTTGATCTCGGTTTCCGCGGATTTCGCTGTGATGCAGCTTACAAGCTCCCGAGCGAAGTCTGGCAGGCGCTGACGAGCAGCTCCAAGGAAGCCGCCGCCGACGCGCTGTTTTGCGCCGAGACGGTCGGTGCGCCGAAGGAAGCGGTGCTGGGTCTTGCCGGAGCCGGCTTTGATTATCTCTACAACAGCGTCAAGTGGTGGGATTTCAAAAGTCCGTGGTTGCTCGAACAGTACGAGGCGTTCCGCGACATAGCACCCTCGATCGGCTTTCCCGAGAGCCACGACACGCCCCGGCTGGTGACCGAGCTGCGCCAAGCCGGTGTGCCCGAGGATGAGATCGAGCCACGCTATCGCCAAGCTTATGCCTTTTCGGCGGCGTATTCGACCGGCCTATTGATGCCGATGGGGTTTGAATACGGATGGGAACGGCGGCTGGCAGTGGTTATGGGGGATGACGAAGATCCCGAGCCGAAGCGCTTCGACTTGAGCTTGTTCATCGCCGAAACCAATGCAATGAAGCTTGCTATCCCGGCGTTGAACGAGGAGGGCCCGCAGCGTCTGTTGCTTGAAGGGGACGACGAACTCGTCGTCCTGGAACGGCAGACGAAAACGGGCCAAGATCTCGCGCTGATCGCCGTCAATCGCGACCCGGCGGGGAGCCGTGAATTGAAGATCGGGGCGGGACCGGAGGTGCTGACAGTCGCGCCGCTCGGCGTGCGCGTTCAGCATGTGCAAAAGGCAGCCGAGCGCAAGGCCGAGATGCCGCAGATGTGGCAGCCGGACCGGCGCATTCAGATCGAGGAGGTTTATCCGCAGCTCGATGGCGGACGCTATCCGGTGAAGCGCATCGAGGGCGAGATCTTTTCGGTCTGGGCCGATGTATTCCGTGATGGGCATGAGAGATTGCGCGGCGTCGTCAAATACCGATGCGAGGATGGCGGGTGGCAGGAAACCCCGCTGGCCTTCTTCGACAATGACCGCTGGACCGGGCATTTCCGGCTCGATCGCGTCGGGCTGTGGCACTACACGATCGAGGTTTGGACCGACCGGTTCGAGAGCTGGCGCGAGGAGGTCGAGAAAAAGCGCGAGGCGGGTCAGGAAGTGTCGCTCGAACTCGCGGAGTGCCGCGAGATTATCGAGGCGGCACTGGGCGCGGCAAAACTGCGCGACCAGGTGAAAATCCGGGAATTGCTGCAGCAATTCGATGGGGCGAGCAATGCGGATCGGCTTGAGTTGCTGCTTTCTGCGCAGACGCGGGCGCTGATGGCCCGTTGCTCCCCGCGCCTGGATACGACCCGCTATATGCCCGAGCTCGAGGTTGTCGTCGACCGCAAGGCGGCGCGGTTTTCCGCGTGGTACGAGATGTTCGCGCGCAGCCAGGGGCAAGAGTTTGGGAAGAGTGCGAGTTTTGACGATTGCATTGCCCGGCTGCCGGAGATCGCAGCGCTAGGCTTTGACGTCGTCTATCTGCCGCCGATCCATCCGATCGGGCGGATCAATCGCAAAGGCAAGAACAACAATCCGCATGCGGTGGCCGGCGATCCCGGCAGCCCCTATGCGATCGGCTCGGAGGAAGGTGGCCACTGCGCGATCGAGCCGCAGCTCGGCAGCCTCGCTGATTTCCGCCGGTTTGTGCGTGCGGCCGCCTCACATGGAATGGAAGTGGCGCTTGATTTCGCTGTGCAATGCGCGCCCGACCACCCCTGGGTGCGTGAGCACCCGCAATGGTTTCGCTTTCGTCCCGACGGCTCGATCAAATACGCCGAGAACCCGCCCAAAAAATACGAAGACATTGTCAATGTCGATTTCGAGACGGCCGACCGCGACACGCTGTGGAACGAATTGCGCGACGTGGTGCTATTCTGGGTCGATCAAGGGGTGCGGATTTTCCGTGTCGATAATCCGCACACCAAGCCGCTGCCGTTTTGGGAATGGCTGATCCGTTCGGTCAAGCGGCGCTGTCCCGAGGCGATCTTTCTTGCCGAAGCCTTCACGCGGCCGAAAATGATGCGGGCCCTGGCCAAGGCCGGCTTCAGCCAGTCCTATACTTATTTTACTTGGCGCAACAGCAAAGCGGAATTGACGGATTACCTCACCGAGCTGACGCAATATCCGACCAATGAATACTTTCGCCCGAACTTTTTTACGAATACCCCCGACATTTTGCCAGAATTTCTGCAACAAGGCGGGCGGTCGGCGTTTCGCATTCGCCTGGTGCTGGCGGCGACGTTGTCGCCGGCCTACGGCATCTACAATGGCTTTGAGTTGTGCGAGAACACCGCAATCCCTGGCCGGGAGGAATATCTTGATTCGGAGAAATATGAGTACAAGGTTTGGGACTGGAACCGCCCCGGCAACATCAAGGATGACATCCGCATCGTCAACCGGTTTCGCCAGCGCAATCCGGCTATGCAGGAATTTCAAAACCTGCGGTTTCTGCCGTGCGAAGAGCCCCACATCCTCGCTTACGCAAAGATATCGCCGCCGTCGGTGAATGCAAACGCGATCGTCGTTGTCAATCTCGACCCCAATATGCTCCATGAGGGCGATGTCGAATTGCCGTTGGCGGCGCTGGGGCTGCCCGCCAATGATGAATTTGCATTGGAGGAGGCGTTCTCGAAAACCGTGTCGATTGTGCGCGGAGCCCGTCAGCATTTCCGTCTCGATCCCGAGACGAATCCGGCATTGATGTTTCGCGTCCACGCGCCATCAGCGCTATGAGCCCACCAGACGAAGCGACGATGCTGTTGCCGGTCGCGCGCGCCGCTGCGCGGGTGCAGGCCTTGGATCCGCTGTGGTACAAGGACGCCATCATCTATCAGCTGCATGTCAAAGCTTTTTTTGACGGCGACGACGACGGCATCGGCGATTTTGAGGGATTGTGCCGCAAGCTCGATTACCTACAGGATCTTGGCGTCACCGCATTGTGGCTGCTGCCGTTCTATCCATCACCATTGCGTGACGATGGATACGATATCGCCGATTACAGGAACATCAATCCGTCCTACGGGCGGATGCACGATTTCCGCATCTTCGTTCGCGAGGCGCACCGTCGCGACCTGCGCGTTATCACCGAACTGGTGATCAATCATACCTCGGACCAGCATCCCTGGTTCCAGCGCGCGCGACACGCCAAGTCCGGCTCGCCGTGGCGCAATTTTTATGTGTGGAGCGACACCGACCAGAAATTTGCCGGAACCCGCATCATCTTTGTCGATTCGGAGAAATCGAACTGGGCATGGGATCCGGTCGCGCAGGCTTATTATTGGCACCGATTTTATGCCCATCAGCCGGATCTCAACTTCGACAATCCACGGGTGTTTCGTGCCGTCGCCGAGATCATGAGATTCTGGCTTGATCTCGGGGTCGACGCTATGCGTCTTGATGCCGTGCCCTATTTGATCGAGCGCGAGGGCACGATCAACGAAAATCTGCCAGAGACCCACGAGGTCCTGCGGGCGCTGCGCCGTGAACTCGACCAGCGCTACGACGGCCGCATGCTACTGGCCGAGGCCAATCAATGGCCCGAGGATGTATTGCAGTATTTCGGCAATGGCGACGAATGCCACATGGCGTTTCATTTTCCGCTGATGCCGCGAATCTATATGGCGGTCTCGACCGAAGACCGCCACCCGATCACCGACATCATGCGCCAGACGCCCGACATCCCGGAAAGTTGTCAATGGGCGGTGTTTCTACGCAATCACGATGAACTGACCTTAGAAATGGTCACCGACCAAGAGCGCGACTATTTGTGGAACCATTACGCCGCCGATCGTCGCGCCCGCATCAACATCGGCATCCGCCGGCGGCTGGCGCCACTGATGGAAAATGATCGTCGCCGGATCGAATTGCTCAACGCGCTGTTGGTGTCAATGCCGGGGACGCCGGTCATCTATTACGGCGACGAGATTGGCATGGGGGACAACGTTTTTCTGCGCGACCGCGACGGGGTGCGCACACCCATGCAATGGACTTTTGACCGCAATGGTGGATTTTCCCGCGCCGATCCCGAGCGGCTTTATCTGCCGCCGGTCGCGGATTCGGTGTACGGGTTTGAGGCGGTCAATGTTGAGGCGCAGAGCCGCTCGCCGTCATCCCTGTTGAACTGGATGAAACGAATGATCGCAGCGCGGCGAGCGCGGCGAGCGTTTGGCCGCGGAAGCTTGAATTTTCTGTATCCGGCCAATCGCAAAGTCATCGCCTACCTGCGCAGCTACGAAGACGAAGTCATCTTGTGCGTCGCCAATCTATCACGATCGCCGCAGGCGGTCGAACTCGACCTCAGCGAGTTTCGCGGACGCCAGCCCGTCGAACTGTTGGGCCGCAGCGCGTTTCCGACGATCGGCGAACTGCCCTATCTGCTGACATTGCAGGGCCACAGCTTTTTCTGGTTCGATTTATTGCCGAGCCACCAGGAGGCAGCAAGTCTGCAAATGCCGCCACCCGAATTCGTGACCCTGGTCATGCCCCAAGGATGGGGTGACTTGTCGCTGCGGCATAACCTGCAGCAGCTCGAAAACGACGTAATTCCGATGTTTCTGGCGCGCCAGCGTTGGTTTGCTGCCAAGGACCGCCGGGTCGAAAAGGCCGTGGTAGAGGCCAAGGGCGTTATTGCTCGCGCGGCGCAAGATGGAGCAGCGCCCGAGGCCTATCTCGCCGGGGTCATTGACGTGCGCCTGCGCGGCGGCGGCAGCCAGCGTTACTTCTTGCCGCTCGCCACGGTGTGGTCGCAGGCCGAGGCCGAGTGGCGGCAGGCGCTTGTCCCGGTCACGCTCGCCCAACTGCGCCAGTTCCGCCGTGAAGGCGCTCTGGTCGATGCGCTGTCGCAGGACGGCTTTGTGCTGGCGCTGATGGACGCCATTGTGCACGACGCGCGGCTGCCGCTCGAAGGCGGTGAAATTCGGTGCGCGCCGACCGCGTACTTTGACCCATCCCTGATGCCGGAGCGGCTCAATGTGCGGCGCGGCAGCGTCGAGCAGTCGAACAGCTCGGTATTTTTCGACGAATACGGGATGTTGAAGCTGTACCGGCGCATCGAGCCCGGCCCGCACCCCGAGATCGAGATGTCACGGTTTCTGGTCGAACGCGCCGGTTTTGCCAATACGCCGCCGCCGCTGGCCACGATCAACCTGCGGCTCGAGAACGGCGACGGAACGCAGGACTTCGCGCTTGGCGTCTTGTTCGGCTTTGTCCGCAATCAGGGAGACGGCTGGGTTCAGGCGCTGAATTACCTGACCCGTTATCTCGACGACGCGCTCGTCGCAAGCGGCGAGCGATCATCGGAGCTGCCTGATCCCGACCACTTCTTCCTCGCGTTGGCGCGTCAGATCGGCATCCGTACAGCAGAGATGCACCACGCCCTCGCGACAGCGGGGGAAGACGACCCCGCTTTCGCTCCGGAGCCGATCACGCGCAGCGACATCGCCGAATGGCGCCGGGCCCTCGAAGCCGAGGCGGAAGCGATGCTGGCGCGGCTGCAGCGCGAACGGGCGCGATTACCGGAACGCGCAGCCGGATTAGCGGCGCAATTGGCGGCGGCGCGCGACGATTTTATTTCAGTGATCCGGTCCTTGCTGCCGGACGAAATCGCCGGGCAAAAGACTAGGCTGCACGGCGACTATCACTTAGGTCAAACCATCGTAGTACAGAATGATTTCTATATCGTCGATTTCGAGGGTGAGCCGTCACGGCCTTTGGCCGAGCGGCGAGTCAAGAATTCGCCGCTGCGCGATGTCGCGGGAATGATCCGCTCCTTCGACTACGCTGCGGTGACGGCGGTGCGCACGCTCGCCGAAACCCGCGCGGCGGCCGAGCCGCGAATGGCCGAACTCGCCGAATCCTGGCGCCAGCGGGCGGTAGACGGCTTTCGCGCCGCTTACCGCAAGACCATGCGAGGATGCCGCTCCTACCCCGAAAACAAAAAGCAGGCCAATAATTTGATCGCGTTTTTTACGCTCGAGAAGGCAGTCTACGAGGTGTCGTACGAGCTGGCGAACCGGCCGTTGTGGGTCGACATCCCCTTGCAGGGAATTTTGTCCATCCTGAACCGAAGAAAGGCGACCGGTTAGTGGCCCGGCGGACTGATCCGAGCCGGGCCGCGACGTCAAGCTCGGAGACACTGCAGGAAGCGGCAACTCCGTTGGATGTGCCGGCGCCCCCCGAAATCGCAGGCGCGGCAAAGCCGCGATCCGAGCCAACATTGCCGGCCGCCCTGCCCGAGGCCGAGCTGACGGCGATCGTCGAGGCGCGTCATGGCGACCCCTTCGCGGTGCTCGGCATGCATAAAACCGCGGCCGGGCTGTGCGTGCGAGCGATGTTGCCTGGCGCCCAGCAAATGTCGGTCATCGAAAGCGCTACCGGCACTGTTGCGGCCGACGGCGTCCAAATCCGGCCCGAAGGCCTGTTTGTCGCGTCGATCCCTGACCGCCGTGAACCGTTTCGCTATCGGCTGCGGGTGGTGAGCGGCGGGGTTGCTCGCGAATTCGACGATATCTACCGGTTTACGCCGGTGCTCGGCGAGCTCGACCTTCACCTGCTGGCCGAGGGCAACCATTTTGCGAGCTACCAAAAACTGGGCGCGCACCGGATCACGCATGAAGGGATCGAAGGCGTTGCCTTCGCGGTATGGGCACCCAATGCCAGTTCGGTCAGCGTAGTCGGCGATTTCGATACCTGGGACGGCCGCCGAATGCCAATGCGGCGGCGCGGTTCAACCGGATATTGGGAGTTGTTTGTGCCGGGTTTGCGCCCTGGGCACCTGTACAAATACCAGATCCACGGTCCCCAGGGTCAGCTATTGCCGCTGAAGGCCGACCCTCAGGCCGAACGCGCCGAACGGCCGCCCAATACCGCATCGATCGTCGCCGATGCGCCGGGTCACGTCTGGCAGGACAGTGCATGGATGACCGAGCGCTGGCGCGCAAACGACCGGGAGGCGCCAATCGCGATCTACGAGGTCCATCTCGGTTCATGGCGCCGCGGCGAGAACAACCGTTATCTGACCTATCGCGAGCTTGCCGCCGAGCTTGTGCCCTATGTCGCAGAGATGGGCTTCACCCATATCGAGCTGATGCCGGTCATGGAATATCCATTTGACGGCTCGTGGGGTTACCAGCCGATCTCATTGTTCGCGCCGACGAGCCGCTACGGGCTACCCGATGATTTCCGGGCTTTCGTTGACGCTTGTCACGAAGTCGGGATTGGCGTGTTGCTGGACTGGGTGCCTGGGCATTTCCCCAATGATCCGCACGGCCTCGGCCGCTTTGACGGGACGGCCCTCTATGAGCATGCCGACCCGCGGCAAGGCTTCCATCGCGACTGGAACACGCTGATTTACAACTACGGTCGCCGCGAAGTTGCGAATTTCCTATTGTCGAACGCGCTCTACTGGCTGCGCGAGTTTCATATCGACGGCGTCCGCGTCGACGCCGTCGCCTCGATGCTCTATCTCGACTATAGCCGTCCGGAAGGCGAATGGATCCCGAATGCATATGGCGGCCGCGAGAACCTCGAAGCCATCGCTTTTCTGCGCCGGGTCAACGAGCTGATCTTTGGCGAGACCAATGGTGCCACCTCAATCGCCGAGGAGTCGACGGCCTGGCCGATGGTGTCGCGCCCAACCTATGTCGGCGGCCTCGGCTTTGGTTACAAATGGAATCTAGGCTGGATGCACGACACGTTGCGGTATATGTCGACGGACCCGATCTATCGGAAGTTTCATCACAACGATTTGAGCTTCGGGCTGCTCTACGCATTCCACGAAAACTTTATTCTGGCGCTGAGCCATGACGAGGTCGTGCACGGCAAAGGTTCGCTGATCGGCCGGATGCCGGGCGACACTTGGCAGCGTTTTGCCAATCTGCGCGCCTATTACGGCTTTATGTGGACCCATCCGGGGAAAAAACTGTTGTTTATGGGGTGCGAGTTTGGCCAGGACTGGGAGTGGAACCACGATACCGGCCTCGACTGGCAGGCGCTCGATCACCCGTTGCATGAAGGCGTAAAGCGATTGGTGCGCGACCTCAACCATCTTTATCGCATCGCCCCGGCGTTGCACCGGCTCGATGCCGATGCCGACGGCTTTCAATGGGTCGATGTCTCCAATGCCGAGCAGAGCGTCATCTCGTTTTTGCGTCGCGGCCGCGGACCGCACGAACTCGCCCTTGTCGTCTGCAACTTCACGCCGGTGCCGCGCGAAGATTATTTGATCGGGGTGCCGCACGCCGGGCGCTGGCGTGAGCGCATCAACACCGACGCCGTCGATTATGGCGGCAGCGGCGTGGGCAATGCCGGCGAGGTCCATGCCGAGCCGCATCCGATCCATGGGTATTCGCACGCCCTCCGCTTGCGCATTCCACCGCTCGGAACCCTGATTTTTACAGCCGACTAGCGGCGCCGGGGCGTTTATCGCTCAAATCTCGGCGGTTTTGTGTTCTATTCCCGGGCACGTTGGAACTGTGCCGTGCGCTGATTGAGGGATGGCTGATCCACAAAAGGTATGGCCCGGCAAGCCTTATCCGTTGGGGGCGATGTGGGATGGCAAGGGAGTGAATTTCGCACTGTTCTCCGCCCATGCCGAAAAGGTCGAGCTGTGCCTGTTCGACCGCAACGGGGTGCGCGAAGAGGCGCGGATCGCGATCCCCGAATATACCGATGAAGTGTGGCACGCTTATCTGCCGGACGCGCGGCCCGGCTTGCTCTACGGCTATCGCGTGTATGGCCCTTACGACCCGCAAAACGGGCATCGCTTCAATCCCAACAAATTGATGATCGACCCTTACGCCAAATCGCTCTTTGGCAGAGTGCGCTGGTCGGACGCGGTTTTCGCTTATCGTGTCGGCAGCCCACGCGAAGATTTAGCCATCGACCGCCGCGACAATGCTCGCTTTATTCCCAAATGCCGGGTTATTGAGCCCGCCTTTACCTGGAGCGACGAGCGCCGCCCGCAGATCCCTTGGGAGGAAACCATCATCCTCGAACTCAGCGTGCGGGGAATCACCAAGCGCCACCCGGATGTCGATCCCGAATATCGCGGCAGTTTTGCCGGCCTCGCCTCCCCGGCGATGATCGACTATCTGCTCGGGCTGGGGATAACTGCGGTCGAGCTGCTGCCGATCCACGCAGCACTCGACGAGCGTCATCTCGTCGAAAACGGGCTCGCCAATTATTGGGGTTACAACACGATCGGCTTTTTTGCACCCGATCCGCGATTGCTGTCGGTCGAATCGATTTCCGGTTTCAAGACTATGGTGAAGCGGCTGCATGACGCAGGGATCGAAGTGATCCTGGACGTTGTCTACAACCACAGCGGCGAGGGCAACCATCTCGGGCCGACGCTCGCATTCCGCGGCATCGACAATGTTTCTTATTACCGGCTCGAGGCCAACCGCCGCTTCTATCAAGATTTCACCGGAACTGGCAATACATTGAACCTCGATCACCCAAGGGTGTTGGCGCTGGTGATGGACTCGTTGCGCTATTGGGCGACGGAAATGCACGTCGACGGCTTCCGTTTCGATCTTGCCCCGGCGCTGGCGCGCGAGAACGGCGAATATGGGCAAGCTAGCGCGTTCTTTGATGCGGTGCGTCAGGATCCGGTGATGGCGCAGCTGAAGCTGATCGCCGAGCCCTGGGATCTTGGCCCCTACGGCTATCAGCTCGGCAATTTTCCGCCAAGCTGGGCCGAATGGAATGCTCGCTATCGCGATACTCTGCGCGGGTTTTGGAAAGGCGACCGAGGGCTTGTCGCCGATGTCGCCTCGCGCGTCGCGGGTTCGTCCGACATTTTCGGCTATCGCGGACGGCGGCCCTGGGCCAGTATCAACTTCATCACGGCGCATGACGGTTTCACGCTGCAGGATCTGATCAGCTACAACCGCAAGCACAATGAGCTCAATCGCGAGGACAATCGCGACGGCCTCGATGCCAATTTC
>DASXMC010000752.1:0-3876 GCA_036495885.1 Allostellaceae bacterium
TTCGAACACGAACGGCAAGGTGCCGCACCGGTCGGGGTCGGTGTCGGTCCAAATATGGCTGCGTAAGCTTAGATAGCCTGAGGGTTTGCCCTCGATGAATGGCGAGTTGGCGAACAGCGCCACCGCGACCGGTTGCAACGCTAAGCTGACGCGGAATTTCTTGACCATGTCGGCTTCGGATCGGTAATCGAGATTGGTCTGCACCGTGCAGGTGCGCAGCATCATGTCGTGGCCGAGCCGGCCCTTTTTCGGCATGTAGTCGCGCATGATGCGGTAGCGCGCCTTGGGCATCCACGAGATGTCCTCGCGCCGCCATTTCGGGTCAAAGCCGAGCCCGATCATGCCGAGCCCGAGCTCCTCGCAAACCTCGCGCACCTGGCGCAAATGCTCGTGCACCTCGTCGCAGGTCTGGTGCACGGTTTCGAGCGGCGCCCCGCTCAATTCGAACTGGCCGCCGGGTTCGAGCGTGATCGAACATCGCGCATCGTTCGACAAGGCGATCGTGTTGCCGTTCTCAACAACGGGTTTCCAGCCGAACCGCTGCATGCCTTGCAACACTGCCGCGATGCCGTCCGGTCCCTCATAAGGCACGCGACGCAAATCGGCGCGGCGGAACACGAACTTTTCGTGCTCGGTGCCAATGCGCCAAGCCGATGGCGGCTTTGATCCCGCTTCTAGGTATTCGACAAGCTGACGCTTGTCGACGATCGGTTCTCCGGGCGTGCTCGGGGTCGTCGTCATGCGAGGCGGAACTCCGGCAAAAGGCAGCCCAACGGACAGCAGCACCGATTAGGTGGCAGAGCGGGCGGGTCCAGTCAACGAGACCGGGTGCGGCGCCAGTCGCCGGCGACCGCTTGCACCACCGCCAGTGCGGCGAGTGCCGCGGTATCGGCGCGCAACACCCTCGGCCCCAGCCCGACCCGACTAACAAACGGGAATTTACCCAAAAATTCAAGCTCGTCTTCGGCGAACCCTCCTTCCGGACCGGTCAACAGCGCCGCCGGTACGGTGTCAAGGGGAGCTATAGCGTCGGCGATCGGAAGGCCGCCGCCGGTCTCGTCGCACACCAGGAGCGGGCGCGCGCCAGGCCAGGTGCGCAGCACGTCGGGGAGCGGGCGGGGAGGGTGCACCTCGGGCACCGAAAGGCGTTCGCTCTGTTCGGCGGCGGCGACGGCATGGGCCTGCAAACGATCGAGGTTGATCCGCTCGGTCTGGGTGCGCCGGGTCCATACCGGCAACAACGCCGCGACACCGAGTTCGGTGGCCTTTTCGACGAGCCAGTCGAGCCGGGCGCGTTTGACCGGCGCGAACAGCAGCCACAAATCGCCTTCCGCCGCGGGCGGCCGCAACCGGCACTCGATGGTCAGCGAGGTTTGGTTGCGGCCCGCTTCATTGACCCGGCACAACCATTCGCCGTCGCGCGCGTTGAACGCGGCAACCGGCGCCCCCGCGGTAAGCCGCAGCACATTGCGCAGGTGGTGCGCCTGACCGGGAGCAAGTACGGCCTCGCCGCCCACCGTCAGCGGCTCTATCAGGTAAAGGCGCGTTCTCGGGTGCTCGCTCATGCCGCGATCCTCGAAATAGATCGGCTGGGAGATTAGAAAGCACGTCACGAACATGTCGAGCTACCCACCTCACCCCAACCCTCTCCCCTCGCAAGCGGGCGGAGAGGGAGAGAGCGCTGCCGTCCTTGGCCCTCTCCGCCGCATTGCGGGGGAGAGGGAGGGGACCCGCCCCCTTTCTGACCCTCCCCCGCTGACGGGGGAGGGGAGGGTGGGGGGAGAGGGTGAGGTGGCGTCCCCCGCAGGGAACGATCCGAGCGACATTCGGCCGGACGACTGGGTCGAGCGGCGGCTGCCGGCATGGGCGCGGCCCTATGCCCGGTTGGCGCGGTTGGACCGCCCGATCGGAACCTGGCTGCTGCTGTTTCCGGGATGGTGGGGGATTGCACTGGCGGGGCGCCGCTGGCCCGATCCGGCGCTGCTGGCGCTGTTCACCCTGGGTGCGTTGGTCATGCGCGGTGCCGGCTGCACATTGAACGACATCGCCGATCGCGATTACGACAGGCAGGTGGCGCGCACCCGCCTGCGCCCGTTGCCGAGCGGAGCCGTCGGCGTGCCGCAAGCAATCGCCTTTTTGACGGCGCAGCTGGCGGTCGGGGCGACGGTGCTGTTCAGCTTGAACCGCGCCAGTATCCTTCTCGGGTTTCTCGTTCTTGGGCTGATCGCCACCTATCCGTTCATGAAACGGATAACCTATTGGCCGCAGGTCTTTCTCGGCTTCAACTTTAACTGGGGGGCGCTAATCGGCTGGACCGCAGTAACCGGCGCGCTGGCCTGGCCGCCGGTGCTGCTGTATCTAGGCGGCGTGTTGTGGACGATTGGTTACGACACGATTTACGCGCATCAAGACAAGGAAGACGACATCCGCATCGGGGTCAAATCCTCGGCCTTGGCGCTCGGCGCCAGGACGCGGCCGTGGCTCTTCGCGTTTTACGCCGCAGGCTTGGCGTTCTGGGCACTGGCCGGCCGGAGCGCCGGTGAGGGTGCCATGTTCTGGGCGGGATTGGCGCTCGCTGCACTACAGCTCGGCTGGCAGGCGGCGCGCGTCGACATCGACGATCCGGCCGATTGCCTCGGCAAGTTCCGCTCCAACCGGCTTGTCGGCTGGCTCATGCTCGCCGGGATCGTCGCCGGCCGCGTGTGGTGACCGCGGGGCCCGATCCGGCGCTCTTTGTGCATCGCAACACCGCGGTCGAAGCGCCGCCATTGGTGCCGGAGATCCGGCTTTATCTCGCGACCGAAATCACCCCGATCTGGCAGGCAAGCGAAGAGAGCTTGGCGCGCGGGGCGGTGCCGCCGCCGTACTGGGCGTTCGCCTGGGTGGGCGGCCAGGCGCTCGCCCGCTATCTCCTCGACCATCGCGAGACCGTCGCCGGCCGCTCTGTGCTGGATTTCGGATCGGGCTCGGGGCTCGTTGCCATCGCCGCCGCCAAAGCCGGTTCGCGTCATGTGCTCGCCGCCGACATCGACCCTTTCGCCGCCGCTGCGATCGCCGCCAACGCCGCGCTCAACGACGTAAGGGTGGACGTTGCGACAGCCGATATGGTCGGTACTGCAGACCCGCGCTGGGAAGTCGTCACCGCCGGCGATGTCTGCTACGAGCGTGAGATGGCCGAGCGGCTCGTGCCCTGGTTGCGCGCGCTTGCCGGCAGGGGCGCGCTGGTGCTGCTCGGCGACCCTGGCCGGGCTTATCTGCCGGCCGCCGGCCTTGTCGAGCATGCCCGCTATCTGGTGCCGACGAGCCGCGAGCTCGAAGACCGCGACGCCCGCGACACCGTCGTGTGGCAGGTGCTGCGCGGCTGAGCCGGCCCGCCGGGCTTCGTCGGGGCGCCGGGAACGCCGCGGGCGGGCGAGCGTTGCACCAGCGTCTTTCCACTCACGGGAGCTTCACATGAAACACCTGTTCGCCGCAGCTTCGCTCGGCGCGCTGTTGATCGCGGCACCGGCATGGGCCCAAAATGCAGCCAACCTCGGCGCCGGCGCAGCCCAGCCTCTCAGCCAGCAGGACCAGACCTTTGTCAAAGAAGCGGGAGCAGGCAACCTTGCCGAGGCCGATGCCGGGAAACTTGCAATGGAAAAGGGCGGCACGCCGGCGATCCGCGAATTCGGACGGTGGATGTACACCGACCACGGACTGACAGCCAACAACTGGCTCAAGGCCATCATGGCCGCGCAAAATCAGCCATTCCAACCGACGCTGACCGCCGAGCAGCAGCAAATGCAGCAAAAGCTCGAAAGGCTGAGCGGTCGGCAATTCGACCGGGAATACACTCAGGGCATGGTTATGGACCATGAAAAGACCATCCCGGTCTTC
>DASXMC010000753.1:0-5128 GCA_036495885.1 Allostellaceae bacterium
ATGGTCAAGGCCGGCCGGGAATTTCTGTTGCGCACACGCGCTGGGAGCTGAACGCTGATTTGCCGGATGACATGTCGCGGCCCTTAAGTTAATTTCCGTCGGCCGGTCACGGCAGATCGGACAATTCGGCGATGCAAAAAAAAGCCGCCGAGGAAAGTGAACAGGAGCAACACGTCAACTCGGCGGCATCTTGAAAGTGCGCCGGAATTCGCGAGGCGTATCGGCAGCGGCTTCAAACATTTAGGACGCGACTCTCGATCGAATAGCGTGGCTGCCACGCTTTGTCGGCGCTCGCCCAAGAGGCCCCGGGTTTGACAAATTTGGGAGGCCGTTATGGCAGAGCTTGCCCCGATCGGCTTGGCAAGGCCGGGCATCGGCATACTCGGGCAAAAACTCGACAGCATTCCGTTCAGCCCCTACCACATCGCGATCATCGCGGTGCTGGGGTTTGTCGGTTTTGTCGAGGGCTATGATCTGTCAATTACCGGCTCGCTGCTGGTGTTGGCAAAACATCCGCTCCACCTGACCCCAGCCGACATTCGCTTTGTCGCCGTCGCTTCGACCCTGATGGCCGTCGTCGGTGGTTTTGTCGCCTCGGCGATGTCGGATCATTGGAGCCGCAAGCTCGTCATGCAGATTGGCGTGATCGCCACGACATTCTTCACATTGCTGATCCCGCTGGTGCAAACCGGCGAACAGCTGATCATCATACGCTTGTTGACCGGCCTGGGCGGCGGGTTCGCCGTCTCGGCGGCGTTTCCGATTGCCGCCGAGCTGATGCCGGCGCCGCACCGGCGCACCTACGGCGCGATCTACGAGATGTCGCTCGCTGCCTCGTTCACTGCGGTGTTGTTGGTCAGCTTCCTGCTCGCCAACAATCCGAACGCGTTCCGGCTAATGGCCTTGCCGGGCGGGCTCATGGTTTTCATCGCGCCGGCACTGATCCATTTCGTGATCCCCGAGAGCCCGCGCTGGCATCTGCGCCGCGGCCGGGTCGAGGCCGCGGTCGACGTCGGCAATCGGATCATCTCGCGATCCGGCAGCCGGGTGCCGCCTTTGTCGGTCGATGCGCTCGGCGACGGCAGCGAGACCACCCGCGAACAGCTGCCGCCCTACTGGGCGCTGTTTCGCTCGGGTCAGCTGCGCTGGACGGTGGTCGGCATCCTCAGCAGCGTTTGCGCCGGCATTGCCGGTCTTCTGATCCACATCCTGCTGCCAAAGGCTTTGGTCGATCAGGGTGCGGCCGTGTCGCTGAGCTTTGGCCTCGCCACGATCATCTACGCGGCCAGCATCCCGGGCAAGGCCTTCACCGGCTACCTGATGGAGATCATCGGACGGCGCTGGACAATTTTTTACGCCCTCGCCGGGTCGCTACCCGGTGTGTTTCTGATGCTGATGGCGCACCGTGCCGGGACCCATGCGACCATCGTGATGCTGGCGGGTGGGCTGATCACCGGCTTCACCGTGCTGTCATCCTTCACCGCCACCCGCGTCTATCTGTCCGAACAGTTCCCGACCGCACTGCGAGGGCGTGGGCACATCTTCGGCGAGTCGTTCGGGCGGATCTTCGCCGGTGTCTTGGGGCCGTTTCTGATGACCCCGTATACCGGTTCGCCAACGATATTCTTTGGCACGATCTTGGTCGTGGTCGGGGTCGGCGCCTTAATCCCGGTGCTGTTTGGCAAGGAGACAGTCGGCCAGCTGGAGATCATCGCCGCCGAGGCCGCCCAGCCGGCGTAATGTAAAGTGGGGAATGCGCGTCTGGTGCATGCCCGTAACTCGCCTTTGAAGCGCATTCGCGGTCATTCTCGCGCGCCGCCGCGGACATCGTAGCGGCCAACTGCATAGCGCATGTCGGCGAGCCGATGGTCGAGGCTGGCGGCAGTTCCTGTTGCGCACGCACAAGAAAGCCGAGCGGCGCTGGAGCGGATGTTTTTCCCAAGTGACAAGGCGTCGCAGCGCCGCTAGGTTACGCGTTCAATCAGTCGCATAACGCGAGCGAAAACAACCCGCCGCCCGACTGCAGAGAGGAGCAACACGTCGACTTGGCGGCGCGCGCATCGCCGTCGAAACAGGTGAGGCGCTAGAAGGCTAAAGTTAATCTATCGGTGTAAACATAGCGCCACGATCGCCAGTTTCGGGTTTCGCGTGCCGTCTGGGTTCGGCCAATCTGGGAGATGCCGGGTGGCAGAGATCAGAGCGTTCGAGCGATCCACAATTTCAGCCAGCCACGAACTCGGGCGCAAGCTCGACAGCATCCCGTTCAGCGCTTACCACGTGATCATCATCGCGGTGCTAGCGCTCGTCGGATTTATCGAGGGCTACGACCTGGTGATGACCGGTTCGTTGCTGGTGCTGGCGAAGGTGCCGCTACACCTGACCGGGTCCGACATCCGCTGGCTCGCGGTCGGTCCGACCTTCATGCTGTGCGTCGGCGGCTTTGCGTCCTCGGCGGTATCGGATCACTGGAGCCGCAAGACGATCATGCTGATCGGCGTGATCGCCACGACCTTTTTCACGTTGCTGATCCCATTGGTCCAAACCGCCGACCAGCTGATCATCCTGCGTTTGTTGACCGGGTTTGGCGCCGGTTTTGCGGTATCGGCGGCATTTCCGATCGCCGCGGAATTGATGCCGGCGCAGCACCGGCGCACCTATGGGGCGATTTACGAGATGGCGTTGGCGATCTCGTTTACAGTGGTGCCGTTTATCGCCTTCCTGCTTTCCGGCAATTCCTCGGCATTTCGCTTTCTCGCCCTACCGGGCGGACTGGCGATAACCGTGGTCCCGGTGCTGGTTTATTATCTCATTCCGGAGAGCCCGCGCTGGCACTTACGCCGGGGCCACGCGGAAGAGGCGGCAGATCTCGTCAACCAGATCATTCAGCGAGCCGGCAACCGTGTTCCGCTTCTAACGACCGACGCGCTCCGCAATGTCGAGCGGACCGTGCCGGAGCAGTTGCCACCCTACTGGGCGTTGTTCGCGCGCGGCCAGCTGCGCTGGACCACCGTTGGGATCCTCAGCGGGGTCTGCGCCGGCACCGCTTATTTTCTGATTTCCGTCCTATTGCCAAAGGCGCTGGTCGACCAGGGTGCCGCCGTCAGCCTGAGCTTTGGTCTGACGTCGTTGGTGTACTTTGCCAGCATTCCAGGAAAGGCCTTCACCGGTTTTCTAATGGAGATCATCGGCCGGCGCTGGACCATCTTCTATGCTCTCGCCGGCTCGCTTCCCGGGCTTTTGTTGATGTTGTTCGCGCACCGCGCCGGGGCGTTGGCGACGGTAGTGATGGTGACGGGTGCGCTGATTACCGGTTTCACCGTGCTGTCGGCATTTACCGCCTGCCGCGTCTATCTTTCCGAGCAATTCCCGACGGCATTGCGCGGGCGCGGGCAGCCGTTTGGCGAATCGACGGGCCGCTTGTTCGCCGGGGTGTTGGCGCCCTTCTTGATGGAACCCCACACCGCCTCGCCGGTGATCTTTTTCGGCACGATCTTCGTCGTCGTTGCGGTCGGCGCCTTTATCCCAGTGCTGTTCGGCAAGGAAACCGTTGGCCAACTCGAAACCGTTACCGAAACCGTGCCGGCGGTCGCGTGAAGCCGGTATGCAGAGGCAGGGCATGTAAAAAATCCCCCGCCCACGGAGGACAGGCGCAAGGCAGGACAGGAGCAAGGTTTCACTAGCGACGCGTGCGGGACGCGGCAGGCTGGCAGGTTCCGGTGACGCCCGAAGCCGCCACTGCAGCGACTGAAACTTCGACTGTCCGGTTCGCTGGGGCAATTGTCGTAACCGTGTTCGACCAATCTGGGAGGTCGCGTTGGCGGAGGTTCGCCCATTCGAAAGGCCGGTAGCGGGTGCCTATGTGCTCGGCCGCAAGATGGACAGCATTCCGTTCAGCCGCTACCAGGTTCTCATCATCTTCATCCTCGCCCTCGTCGGCTTCATCGAGGGCTACGATCTGTTTTTGACCGGCTCGCTCTTGGTGCTGGCCAAGGCGCCGCTGCATCTGACCGGGATCGATATCCAGTGGCTGCTCCTCGGCCCCGCCATCATGGGGACCATCGGCGGCTTCGGATTCTCGGCGGTCGGCGACCGGTTGAGCCGCAAGGCCATGCTGGTGACTGGCGTGATTGCGACGACGTTCCTCACGCTTCTCATCCCGCTGGTGCAGAATGCCGAGCAGCTGTTGATCCTGCGGTCGCTGACCGGCCTGGGCGCCGGCGGCGTGTGGTCGGCGGTGTTCCCGATCGCTGCCGAATTGATGCCGGCGCAGCACCGCCGCACCTATGGGGCCGTCTACGAGATGGCGCTGGCCTCCTCGTTCACCGTCTTGCCGGCCGTCGGCGGCCTGCTGGCCGGCAATCCCGATGCGTTCCGGTTGCTGGCCTTGCCGGGCGGGCTGGCACTGTTCGTCGTGCCGGCGATCGTCTGTTTCCTGCTGCCGGAAAGCCCGCGCTGGCACTTGCGTCGAGGCGAGGCGCGGGTCGCCGTCGACATCGTCAACCAGATCATCAGGCGGTCCGGCAACCGCGTGCCGCCGCTGGCGGTGGAGGAGCTAGGCGATATTCACGCGGCCGCCCGCGAGAGGCTGCCGGCCTATTGGCACTTGTTCGCCAGGGGCCAGCTGCGTTGGACCGCGGTCGGTGTGATCACCGGCATCTGCGCCGCCTCCGCTGCTTATATGACTGCGGCACTGTTGCCGAAGGCGCTGACCAACCAGGGTTATGCCATCGGTGTGAGCCTGGGAATTACCTCGATCATCTACGCGACGAGCTTTTTCGGGAAAGCGTTCACCGGCTGGCTGATGGAGATCATCGGCCGGCGCTGGACGATCTTCTATGTGATGGCCGGGGCGCTGCCCGGGTTCTTCCTGATGATGCTCTCGCATAGGGCGGGACCATACGGAAGCGTGTTGATGATCGCGGGCGGGCTGATCACGGGTTTCACTGTGGTGTCGGCGTTCCCCGCGACTCGCGTCTACCTATCCGAGCAGTTCCCTACGGCATTGCGCGGCCGCGGTCATCTCTTCGGCGAATCCTGCGGACGGATTTTCGCCGGCGGCTTGGTGCCGTTTTTCATGGCGCCGCATACCGGCTCACCGACGATCTTCTTCGGCACGATGCTGCTCTTT
>DASXMC010000754.1:0-3260 GCA_036495885.1 Allostellaceae bacterium
GGCGCTGCTGCCCGCGGGCGGGCCGCCAAGACCGCGGCTTCGACATCGGATTTGACGATCCGCCCTTGTGGGCCGGAACCGGTTATCGCGGCGAGGTCGAGGCCGGCCTGCTGGGCCATGCGCCGCGCCAACGGACTGGCGAAAATCCGCCGATCGTGACCGTTGCCGGTTGCGGCCGGCGCGGCGGCTGCGGGCGCCGGCGGCGCGTTCGCGGGAGGAGTCGGCGGGGCAGAGGGAGCAGGCGCCGCAGTGGGCTGTGGCTGCGCAGAGGCCGCGGTCAGGGATGAGACATCCTCGCCTTCGCCAAGCAACAGAGCTATCGGCTGATTGACCTTGACCCCTTGGGTACCCTCGGGGACCAGGATCCTGCCGACCCGACCGTCATCGACGGCCTCGACTTCCATTGTCGCCTTGTCGGTTTCGATTTCGGCCAACACATCGCCCGAATGAACCTCGTCGCCCTCGCGCTTGAGCCATTTGGCGAGGTTGCCCTCGGTCATCGTCGGCGACAGCGCCGGCATCAGAATTTCGATCGGCATGTAGCGCTTTTTCTCTTCGTCATTCCCGCGCAAGCGGGAATCCAGGGCGACGCTCGCCAGCTGCCCTGGACCCCCGCTTTCGCGGGGGTGACGGTTTATGGAAGCGGGCGGCCATCTTTGGGTTAGCGATAGGCGACTTCGCGCGCCGCGGCAACGATGTCCTCGACCTGGGGTACGGCCAGATGTTCGAGATTGGCGGCATAGGGCAACGGCACGTCCTTGCCGGCCACCCGCTTGACGGGCGCGTCGAGCCAGTCAAAGCACTCCTCGGTGACGAGTGCGGCGATTTCGGCGCCGATCCCGGCGAACGGCCAGCCTTCCTCGACCGTAACGATGCGGTTGGTCTTTTTTACCGATTCCGAGATGGTTGCGGCATCGAAGGGCCGCAGACTGCGCAGGTCGATGACCTCCGCCGAAATCCCGGCTTCCGCGAGCGCCTCAGCCGCCTGCAATGCCAGCTTTACCATGCGGGAGAACGCCGTGATCGTGACGTGATCGCCGGGGCGCGCGATCCGCGCCCGCCCGATCGGCACCAAAAATTCTGAATCATCCGCCACCGAAAAGCTTTCGCCGTAGACCAGCTCGTGTTCGATAAAAACGACCGGGTTGGGGTCGCGGATCGCCGATTTCAGCAGACCCTTATGATCGGCGCCGGTAAAGGGCGCCACCACCTTCAGCCCGGGGCAATGCGCATACCAGCTCGCATAGCATTGCGAATGCTGGGCGGCGACGCGGGCGGCGATGCCGTTGGGGCCGCGAAACACAATCGGGCAGCTCATCTGCCCGCCCGACATGTAATGCGTTTTGGAAGCCGAGTTGATGATCTGGTCGATCGCCTGCATCGCGAAATTGAAGGTCATGAATTCGACGATCGGGCGCAACCCGGCAAAACCGGCGCCAACGCCGAGCCCGGTGAACCCCTGCTCGGTAATCGGGGTATCAATAACCCGCCGCGCGCCGAACTCCTGCAACAAGCCTTGGCTGACCTTGTAGGCGCCCTGGTATTCGGCAACTTCCTCGCCGATCAGAAAAACGTTTTCGTCGCGGCGCATCTCCTCGGCAATCGCGTCGCGCAACGCCTCGCGCACGGTGATTGTGCGGGTGGCGCCGGTGTACTCGGCTTCAACCGCCGGCGCGGCGCGGACAGGCGCGGTTGCTGCTGCCGGCGCCGGCTGCGGCGGGCGGGCAAGCGGCATTTCCGCCGTAGCACCCGGCTCGCGCCCATTGCCCGACCGCGCCGGCGGTACGCCGGCGTCAACCTCCTCGCCGTTGCCGGCGATGACCGCGATCGGCGTGTTGACCGCGACGTGATCGGTCCCTTCCGGAATCACGATCTTGGCGAGCACGCCCTCATCGACGGCTTCGACCTCCATCGTCGCCTTGTCGGTTTCGATTTCAGCGAGCACGTCGCCCGAATGGACCGCGTCGCCCTCGCTTTTGAGCCAGCGCGCGATCTTACCCTCGGTCATAGTCGGCGATAGCGCCGGCATCAGCACTTCGGTAGCCATGGACTATCGCGACCTCCCGCCGCGCCAGGCCCGCATCGCCGCCCGTTATCTTGGCCGTCGAGCCGTAATATCCGAACGAATAATCTAGTCGGCGGCGGCGCGGGCGTCGACAAGCACATCGGTCCACAGCTCGGCCGGATCGGGTTCGGGGCTGTCCTGAGCGAATTGGGCCGCCTCGGCGATGATTTTGCGGATTGTTGCGTCGATTTCCTTCAGCATCCCCTCATCGGCGCCACCCTCGATCAAGCGCTGGCGGGCCTGCTCGATCGGATCGTGCTCGGTGCGCATCCGGTCGACCTCGTCGCGGGTGCGGTATTTTGCCGGGTCCGACATCGAGTGGCCACGGTAACGATAGGTCAGCATTTCGAGGATCAGCGGGCCCTGGCCCGAACGCGCATGCTCGGCCGCGGCAAGCCCCGCCTCGTGCACCGCCAGCACATTCATGCCGTCGACCTGTTCGCCTGGAATTCCGTAGGCCCCCCCGCGGTGAAACAGATCTGTGCGCGCCGAAGCTCGATCGATCGATGTCCCCATCCCATAGCGATTGTTTTCGATCACATAGACGACCGGCAGCTTCCACAACGCCGCCATGTTGAAGCTTTCGTAAACTTGGCCCTGATTGATGGCGCCGTCGCCGAGATATGTCACCGAAATCAAGCCGTTATCGCGATAGCGATGGGCAAAGGCGAGCCCGGTGCCGATCGGCACCTGGGCGCCGACAATGCCATGTCCGCCAAAAAAATCCTTCTCGCGGCTGAACATGTGCATCGAGCCGCCCTTACCGTGCGAATAGCCGGTGGATCGCCCGGTCAATTCGGCCATGACACCTTTCGGGTCCATTCCGCAAGCCAGCATATGGCCATGATCGCGATAGGAGGTGACGATCGTATCGCCTTCCTTCACCGCCGCCTGCATGCCGACGACAACCGCTTCCTGGCCGATATAGAGATGACAGAAGCCGCCGATCAGCCCCATGCCGTACATCTGTCCGGCGCGTTCCTCAAAGCGGCGGATCAACAGCATCTGGCGATAAAAACCGAGCAATTCCTTTGGTGCTGCGTCAAGCTCGGCGACGTCGACCGGCTTGCCCTTGCGTGTTGCCGCCATCCCGCCTCCTCCCGCCGCACGCCCACATCTCATCGAACATCCGTATGCAACATGCCGGCAGATAGCCGCTATTGCAACCGGACCTGTTAAAACAATTGGGCAGAAA
>DASXMC010000755.1:0-4482 GCA_036495885.1 Allostellaceae bacterium
GGGCAACGGGCGCCGCAATTCGGGCGGGGAGAGAGCGCGACGGCGTTATAGGCTCACGAGAAATGCCATCGAGCTGGAAGAACCCCGTGCATCCGTCGGCGCCTCGCTGCGCCGGGCAGTTCAGATTAGAAATTATCTAGAGTTGTTTATTTCGCCGGCTCTGCCGGTTTTACTAAATCCGCGACGACGCTCAACAATTCGTCAATGCGAAAGGGTTTGCGGATCATCGGCCGGCCATGATGCTCGTCCGGCAGCATGTTAGCGCCGTAGCCGGTGACAAAGACAAATGGAATCTGCCGTCGCGACAGAACCTCGGCCACCGGAAAGACCTGGTTTCCTCCCAGATTGACATCGAGCACGGCGGCGTCGCAGGTATCCGCTTCGGCTGCACCCACCGCCTGAGGAAGCCGCGGGATCGGACCGGAGACGACGCAACCGACGGATTCGAGGACATCCTGGATCAGGGATGCCACTAAATAATCGTCCTCTACGACCAGAATTCTCCGTCCATTGAGCTCTGTGTTCATGAGGCCGCTTCCTCCCGTTCCGTTTGCTCGGAAGGAGAGACAAAAACTATACGCTCCGAATCCGCCGGAATAATCATCCGACACCGGAGACTGCCGTCGACAACTTCGACACTCGTTTCTCCTTGCAATTCGAAACGGAGGCCGCGTTCGATAAGTTCCATGCCAAAGCCGCGCTTCGTCAGGCGCTCAATTTTGGGGCCGCCATGCTCTGTCCAAGTCAATTCGAGGTGAGGCGGTGAATAGCCGGCAATCTTCCAATCGATGTCTATCCGGCCGCCCTCGACCGAAAGCGCGCCGTGCTTGGCGGCGTTGGTCGCTAGTTCGTGCATGACCAGCGCCAAAAACAGTGCCGACTGCGGCTTCAGCATCACCGGCGGCCCGTTTATCGTCAGGTTGGCGCCGTCGGCGGCGACATACGGCGCCAGCTCGGCGCGGATCACATCACGCAGCCGAGCCTCGGCCCAGCCGGCATCGGCGAGCAGATCGTGGGTGTGTCCCAACGCGTGAAAGCGGCCAATCAGATCGGATTTGACCTGGCCATGGGGCATGGTGCGCTCGGCAATCGAGGAGACTACCGCCAGCGTATTCTTGACCCGGTGGCTAAGTTCGCCCGTCAGCACCTTTTGGTGCTCCTCGGCCGCGACGAGGCCGGTGATGTCGACAAAGCTCAAGGAGACGCCCTCAATACCGCCGGATTTATCGAAATAGGGGTGGACGCGGGCGAGGTAATGGACTTGCCCATCGGCGAGGCTCACCGACCGCTCGGTCAGCGCCCCGCCGCCGAACACCCCGCGCATATCGGTCTCGAGATTCGGGTAGCCGATCCGGCTCGCGATATCGCTCAGCGGACGGCCGCGGTCGCCCGGAATGAGATTGAAGATCCGGGTGATCGACGGCGTGAAATTGCGGATCCGCAGCTCGCGGTCGAGGAAAATCGTCGCGATCTGGGTGCTTTGAAACAGATTGCTCAGATCGCTGTTGACCCGATCCAGCTCGTCGATCTTGTAGTTTAGCTCGCCGTTGACGGTCTGCAATTCCTCGTTCAGCGATTGCAATTCCTCTTTCGACGTCTCGTGCTCTTCGTTGGTCGACTGCAGCTCTTCGTTGACCGACAGCAGGTCCTCATTGGCCGAGCGGAACTCCTCGTTGGCAGCCTCCAGCTCCTCGATTGTCGAGTGCAGGCGATCCCCGGTTTCCCTCAGCTCCTTTTCGATCTGCTGGACCGTCGCGCCCTCGCCGGCGCGTTGGGCGGAGTCGTTCTCGTCCTGCGTGCGCATTGGGCCATGGTCGATGAACACGACTGCGTACAGGGTCTCGTCGCCTTCGACGATCGGCTCGACCGCGAGGCCGATCAGCTGAGCGCCGCCGTTGATCTGCACGGCGATGCACTCGCGCGCGGCCCGCTGGCCGGTTTCCTTCGCCCGGTGCAGTGCCGCGCGCAATTCCCCGCGCAGGCCCGGGCGGGCCATGGCGATGATGTCGCGGCTCGCCGGGCCCTCCGCCGGCTCCAGATATTTGCCCGTGCCCGCCGAGAAAAACAGCGCCTCGTTGGCCTCGTCCACGATGACATGAGCGGGAGCAAAGCGCTCCAGGATGGTATCGACCACCTTCTGCAGCGGGTCCGAGCGCGGCAGCAACGGCTTTGGGCTCGCGGCGACAGCCGAATCTCCCTTCTGTTGTCGAGGCAAAAATTGCCGAAGCGCCACAGCGTTCCGTACGGCGACGTCGCGCCGCTGAAAAATGCGGTTTTTCCGGTCGAGCGGGCGAAACAGCTCGGAGTGCCTGGAAATGTTCTCCGACTGGCCGAGAAACAGACAGCCGCCTGGCTGCAGCGCGAAATGGAACACCGGAACGACCTGCGCCTGCAATTCCGGTTTCATATAGATCAGCACGTTGCGGCAGGAGATCAGATCAAGCCGCGAGTATGGCGGGTCGCGAATGACGCTCTGAGGCGAAAAGGTGCACATGTCGCGCAAGACGCTCGTTACTCGATATCCGCCCGTTTCGTCTACAAAAAAGCGCGTTAGCCGCTCGGGCGAGACCTCCTCGACCAGTTGCGGCATATAGCGTCCGAGCCGGGCAGCGCCCAGGGCGGCTTCGTCGATATCGGTGGCGAAGATCTGCACCTTCGGCGGTGTCGCGAGCGTACCAATATGCTCGCGCAGCAGGATCGCAATCGAATAGGCCTCCTCGCCGGTAGCGCAGCCGCAGACCCAGACGCGCACCTCGTCACCCGCACGCTTGTTCTCGAACAGCTTGGGGATGACCTGGGTTTCGAGCGCGCTGAAGGCGGCGGCGTCGCGGAAGAAACTGGTGACGCCGATCAAGAGGTCGCGGAACAGCGCGTCGACTTCGTCCGGGTCCTGCCGCAGCCGCTTGACGTACTCCTCGAGCTTCGTTGTCTGCACCACCTGCATGCGGCGCTGGAGGCGGCGCTGAAAAGTCCGATCCCTGTATTCGCTGAAATCATGCCCGGCCCGCTGGTACAGCAGGGCGTGGACCTCGGACAGCGCGTCTTCCGGCTGGCCCGCGTCGAAACCGCTCCAATCGCGCACATAGGCGAGGATCCGCTCAGGGATCTCCTGGACCGGCAGCAGTAGATCGACAAACCCTGACCCGACCGCGTTCGCCGGCATCTCGGGAAAGCGCGGCCGTGTGGTATCGACACCCTGCGCGACGGTCAGCCCGCCATTCTCCTTGATCGCCTTGAGACCGAGGGTGCCGTCGGTGCCGCCGCCGGAGAGCACAACGCCGATCGCGCGCTCCGCCTGGTCTTCGGCGAGCGAGGTAAAGAAGATATCGATCGGGGCACGCTCACGATTGGCGGCGCCGAGGCGGCGCAGGCGCAGGCGCCCTTGGCGGATGGTCAGGACCGCGCCGGCCGGCAGAACATAAACGTGCTCGGCTTCGACCGCGGCGCCATCCGCCGCGTCGGCGACCGGCATCCCGGTGGCGCGGCCGAGGATCTCGGCAAGCACGCTCTCGTGATCAGGCGCCAGATGGGTCACGACCACGTAGGCCAAGGCATTGTCGGCCGGCACCGATTTGAAAAACTCGACGAGCGCCTCGACCCCTCCGGCCGAAGCACCAATACCGACAATGGGCAGGTCTAACAACATAGTACGACTTTATTCCCTGGCTCTGTCTTTAAAAACAGCGGTTTCCGCTAATGGTTACCCGCGCTTCCGGTTTCGCCACCCATTGACGCGAATTGGACGATTGCCGCCGGCGTTTCGCTGGACCAATTTCGGTACCGGTCGGATCGCCTCCTCACCCGGCTCCGAGGCGGCCCGCGGACCCTCCCTTGGCGGGCGGCCGTCCACGGGTCCGCCTCGCCAACTCTACGCAGCCCCACATTGAAGTGCACCGGGTCCGGGGATCGATCGAGCGCAGTCTCGATACCGCCCGCGGCAGCGGCCGACCCAGGACCGAAGGCGAACGCCGGCGACCCGCACGCCTAGACTAAAGGCGTGCTCTGCGCAGGCGCAGCGCGTTGGTGATCACCGTCACCGAACTCAGGCTCATAGCAGCGCTGGCGATCATCGGGTTGAGCAGTACACCGAATGCCGGATAGAGAACGCCGGCGGCGATCGGGATTGCGGCCGCGTTGAAGACAAAGGCAAAAAACAGGTTCTGCCGGATGTTGCGCATGGTGGCCCGGCTGAGACGCCGTGCACGGACAATCCCTTGCAGATCGCCCTTGACGAGTGTGACAGCCGCGCTTTCGATCGCGACGTCGGCACCGGTTCCCATGGCAATGCCGATTTGTGCCTGCGCGAGTGCGGGCGCATCGTTGATCCCGTCGCCGGCCATGGCGACAAAGCGGTGCTCATCCTGGAATTTCTTGACGGCCGCCGCCTTCTGATCGGGCAGCACCTCGGCGACGACGTCATCGATGCCGAGCTTGCGTCCGACCGCCTGCGCCGTTGTGCGGCTGTCGCCGGTCAGCATCACG